>JAHFSN010000395.1 GCA_023265735.1 Spirochaetaceae bacterium
CCGGGAAGCTGTCCTACGGCGACCAGAGGCGGCTCGAGATCGCCCGGGCCCTGGCCCAGGATCCACGGCTTCTCCTGCTCGATGAACCGGCCGCCGGGATGAACGACGCCGAGACCGAGCGGCTCGCCCTGTTCCTGGAAGACCTCAAGAAGTCCGGTCTCACCCTGGTCATCATCGAGCACAACATGGATCTGATCATGAAGGTCTGCGACGAGCTGGTCGTGCTGAACTTCGGCCGCAAGATCGCCGAGGGTAGCCCCGAGACCGTCAGCGAAGACGAAGGCGTGGTCGAAGCCTACCTGGGGAGGGACTGATGGCGCTCCTGGAAGTCAGGGATCTTTGGGTTCGGTACGGCAGCGTCGAGGCCGTCAGGGGTGTGTCCTTCGCCGTGGAGCCAGGGGAGATTTCGACGCTCATCGGCGCCAACGGCGCGGGGAAATCTTCCACCCTCCTGGCGCTCAGCGGCCTGGTCCGGGCCTCCGAGGGAGAAATCCTCTACGAAGGGCAGAACATCGCCGGCTGGAAGACAGACCGAATCGTCAAGGCCGGTCTGGTCCAGGTCGCTGAGGGCCGGGCCATCCTGGGACCTCTCACCGTCGCCGAGAATCTCGAGCTGGGCGGCTGGACCCGGGGGGGCGCGTCGCTGCGTCCCGACCTCCACAGGGTCTACGACCTGTTTCCACGGCTCGGCGACCGTCGGCGCCAATTGGCCGGAACCCTGTCCGGGGGCGAGCAGCAGATGCTCGCCATTGGCCGGGCCCTCATGGCCCGGCCCAAACTCCTGCTCCTCGACGAACCCAGCATGGGCTTGGCCCCGCTTCTCATCAATGCCGTGTTCGAAATCATCCAGAACATCCATGCCGAGGGGACCACGGTGCTCCTGGTGGAGCAGAATGCCCGCAAGGCCCTCAAGATCTCCCGGACCGCCGCGGTGCTGGAAAACGGGAAAATCGTCCGCCGGGGTCTCGCGGCTGACCTCTTTCACGACCCCGCCGTGGCCCAGGCCTTTCTAGGCGTTCGTTCTCAGCACTAGACTTCTCCGCCGCCGAACTCCTCGATCAGATCGTAGTCGTGGAGTTTGCGGTGGAGAGTCTTGCGGCCGATGCCCAGCACTTCGGCGCTCTTGCTCTTGTTCCCTTTGAAGTGGATGAGGGTCTGGCGGATGATCTCCCGTTCGGCCTGGTCCATGGTGACCCCGATCTCGAGCTTGATCATCTGGCCGTCTTCGGCCGACCTCACGGCCGGCGGGAGGTCGTCGAGGGTCACGATGTTGCCCTTGCAGAGCACGACGGCGCTTTCGATGCAGTTGCGCAGCTCGCGCACGTTGCCCGGCCAGGAGTAGTTCGACAGGGCTATCCTGGCCTTGGAGTCGATCCCTTCGATGTTCTTGCCGTTCTCTTCGGCCAATTCAGTGAGAAAGTTGGCCGTCAGCAGGGGGATGTCCTCCTTTCTCTCCCGGAGAGGAGCGATGTGGATGTTGACGATGTTAAGGCGGTAGTAGAGGTCCTCGCGGAACCGGCCCGCGGCAATTTCCTTCTTGAGATCACGGTTGGTGGCGGTCACGACGCGCACGTCGACCTCGATGCTCTTTTCGCCGCCCACCCTCTCGAAGATCTTGTCCTGAAGGACCCGGAGAAGCTTCACCTGAACCGTGGGATTGATCTCCCCGATTTCGTCCAGGAAAATCGTCCCGCCGCTGGCCAGCTCGAACCGCCCCTTCTTCTGCCCGATGGCGCCGGTGAAGCTTCCCTTTTCGTGGCCGAAGAGCTCGCTCTCCAGCAGGGTTTCGGAAAGCGCGGCGCAGTGGGTCTTGATGAAGGGCCCCGCCCGGCGTTCCGAAAGGTTATGGATGGCGTCGGCCACCAGCTCCTTGCCCACGCCGCTTTCGCCGGTGATGAGCACCGACGCCCGGCTCGAGGCGACCTGGTTGATGAGTTCGAAGACCCTCTGCATGGGGGCTGACTTGCCGATGATCTGGGCGTACTTGCGCTTCTTCTCGAGCTGGGCCACTTCCTCTTTCAGGGCCTGGTGCTCCAGGGCCAAGACCCGGCCTTCCACGGCGCGCTTGACCAGGAGGGAGAGCCGGTCGAGGTTGACGGGCTTGGTGAGGAAGTCGTAGGCCCCGTGGCGCATGGCCACCACGGCGTTCTCGACGGTACCGTGGCCCGTGAGGACGATGACGGGGAGGTGGGGCTGGGAGCCCGCGATGTACTTCAGGGGCTCTTCCCCCGACACCTTGGGCATCTTGAGGTCGGTGAGGACGAGGTCCACGGGGCGCTTGAGGAGGTAGTCCATGGCCTGCTTGCCGTCCTCGGCCATAAGGACTTCGTAGCCGTCCAGCTCCAGGGCCCGGCCCAGTCCTTCGCGGATGTTTTTCTCGTCGTCGGCCACCAGGATCGTCAGCTTCACGAAACCTCTCCCTTGAAGTCCAGGAGTGCCGGGGTCCTCTGGGGCGGCGGGAACTGGATGGTCACCGTCGTCCCTTGGCCTACCTTGGAATTGACCTGTATGTCGGCCCCGTGCTCCTTCACAATCTTATACACCAGGGTCAGTCCAAGACCAGACCCGAAGTCCTTCGTGGTGAAATAGGGCTCGAAAATCTTTTCAAGAACATCGTCGGGGATGCCCGAACCCGTGTCGACGAGCCTAAACCGCATGCCGTCCACCGACTTCTTGGTGCTAAAGGTCAGCTGGCCGCCGTCGGTCATGGCGTGCATGGAGTTCTTGACAAGGTTGAGGAGGGCCTGCTTGAGGAACCTCTCATCGACGAGGATGGTGTCGTCACCCTTTTCCAGATCGAGGGTCGACCGGATGCCCGCCTGGGCCAGTTCGGGTCCCAGGAACTCGGCCAGTTCGGCCACGATCTTGTTGAGGCTTCCCAGGACGAGGGTGGTGTCCATGGGGCGCACCGCGAAAAGAAAATCGACCACGATGCCGTTGAGCCGGTTGATCTCCTCGTTGATGACCTCGAGGTCGTGGTCCACCGTGGTCCTGTCGATGGGCTTTCCCGATTTCAGGGCCCTCTGGATCAGCTGGATGTGGATGCCCATGGACCCCAGGGGATTCTTGATCTCATGGGCCACCCCGGCCGCCAGGGTCGTGAGGCTGGCCAGGCTTTCCGCCCGCCGCAGCCGGCTCTCCCGGCTCTTGCGTTCGGTGACGTCCTGGACCAGGAGCATCGAACC
>JAHFSN010000396.1 GCA_023265735.1 Spirochaetaceae bacterium
AAGTCGGAACTTACGAGTTTCCCGGGCCCGATGTGCCCGTCATGGTGGACGAACAAATGCTATCACCGGCGTTCAAGGCTACGGCTCCCTAAAACAGCGGGAGAGGTCCGAGAATGGAGTTCGGGAGCGGCGAATGAATGGCTACGCAGCTACACGTAAGGGACCAGGCTGCTGAACTCATTATCGTGACCCAGGATCTCGAGGTACACCGAGATCATGCCGCGGTGGTGCGTCTGGTGGTGAAAGAGATGAAGAAGGAGCCCCGCCACGTCTCGGTCTTGAAGCGTTCCCCTCCAGTCGATGTAGCGGAGGCGGGCGTCCAGGTCTTCTTCCTCGAACTCGCCTACGAACTCGGTCAGGAGGGCATCCAACTCCCGGCGCCTTGTCAGATAGTCGTCCACGTCCTCGATGAGAACGGCGTCCCAGGGGTGGTGGGCGGCAAAGCACCGATGGGACAAGGTGCGGAAAGGCCTCACGTCCCCCAGGCGCTTCATCCAGTTGAGGTCGCAGACGTAGAGGTGGGCACAGAGAGCCTTGACCGACGGGTGAAAACCGCCCAGATTCCCGGTCCACTCCTGGTCCGCAAGCCGGGCGATTGTCTTGTTCATCGCGGCGTTGACGGTTTCGTTGTATCGGGCCAGAAGCTTGATCGTGCTGGTGGTGGCAAGAGGTGGCATCCAGATAGGTCCTCCCTTGGTCATTGAATCGACGCCAAAGAATCCTGCCTAGGGGCCAGTCGGGGCTAAGAGCGCGCTCCTAGTCCGTCCCCGAGGCAGATACCTGGACAGCCATCCGTTCGATTTCGTCGCGCCACAGCTGCCGGAAGCTGTCGGGGGCCACGGCCTGGGCTTCGGCGCCAAAGGAGAGGACCCGGCCTAGCAGTTCCCGGGGATCGGCCACGGGGACCGTCCTTTCGCGCCAGGGCCCCCGGGCGTCGACGCCGGTGGCGTCCCTCTGGTCGGGGTGCCACCTCTGGCCGGCGACCAGCCTCTCGGCGGCACCCCGGAACCTCGCGGTGGCCAGAAACGTAGGCCCTCCCTGAAAGATCCCGAACCCCGAGGTGGTCCACGTGTCCACGTGGGCGCCCCAGGCGGGGTCGGAGTGGGTGACCGGATCGCCCGTCACCGTCAGCGAAGCGATCCGGCCCAGGTGAAAGGTGCGCAGGGCGCCCCGGTGATGGTCGAAGGCCACCAGGTACCAGGTGCCCGCGTAGTTGAGCAGCCTCTCGGCCTCGACCCGGCGCCGGCTGGGTTCCCCGGCCAGGCTCACGTTCGAGAGTTCCACAATCTTGGCGTCCCGGAGACCCCGGCAGAGCCCCGCGAAGACCTCCAGGTCGACGGCCTCCACAGAGGGCGCCTCGAACCGGATGCGGTCGGCCACGGCCCGGTAGTCCCGGGGGACCGCGGCCTAAACCTCGGCCAGGATTTGGGGAGTGACCAGGTTCTGCGACGCGGCCGCCGCCGACCAACCCTTCACCAGGGCCGAGAAGAGCACCCGCCTCTCGTTGGCGAACTGGAACCGGTCGTAGGGTTTCTCGTAGCAGTACCGATGGCGGGCTGCGTCGTAGGCGAGGGGGGCGTCGAGGCGCCAGCGCAGGTACTCGATGTCGCGCTTCACCTGGCGAGGGGACACCTCAAAGGCCGTGGCCACCTCGGCCGCGGTGACCCAGCCCCGTTCCCGCAGGCGTCGGTCGAGGTAGGCGATCCGTTCGGTTTGGCTCATGACAAAATTCTACACGAATTCGCAGGGGCGGGACAACCTGTGTCCCGGTAGCGGTTCGATACTGACACCAAGGAGAAACCCCATGGCACGTTTCCAAGTGGTTTTTGACGCGACCCACCGCACCTTCCTCGTCCAGCGCCGGGTCTTCGGTCTGTTCTGGCGGGCGGTGTTCCAATCGGAGATTTACTTCTGCGCCCTGGCATTTAAGCGAGAACTAGAACGGCCGCGTTGGGTGGCCTGACTGGCCCTTTTGGCCGACTGGGCGTATGGTAGTCCTCATGCACTCCCTGCTTGTGGTCGACGACGAGTTCAATATCCGCAATGGCCTGGTCACCTCGGTGCCCTGGGAAACCATAGGGGTAAGGGTGGTGGGTCAGGCCCAGGACGGCCGCGAGGCCCTGGAACTCGCCAAGACTCTGGCGCCCGATTTGGTGGTCACCGACATCAGCATGGACGAGATGGACGGCCTCGACTTCACGGCGGCCCTGCTGGAACTGCGGCCGAGGACCAAGGTCATCATCCTGTCGGGCTACGGGGAATTCGCGTACGCCCAGCGGGCCCTGAGTCTAAGGGTGTCGGCCTACCTCCTGAAGCCCATCGACCCCGACGACCTCCTGGCCCAGGTGGCCGAGGCCGTGAAGGAGCTCGAGGCCGAGAGGGATCTCGCCCGGCGCCTGGGCGAGCCCTCGGGAGACGAAAGCCTGGGGCGCGCCGTGATCCGCCGGGCCCGAGAGTTCCTGGAATCGCGGTTTGCCGACCATGAAACCAGCTTGGAGGCCCTGGCCGACCACCTGGGGCTGACCCCGGGGTACCTGAGCAAGCTCTTCAAGGCCGAGACGGGCCGCAACTATTCCGAGGAACTGGCCCACCTGCGCATCGAAAAGGCGAAAGAGCTCCTCCTCCATTCCAACCTGAAACTGGCCGAGGTGGGGACCCGGGTGGGGCACCCCAATCCCCAGTACTTTGCCACCGTGTTTCGCCGGGCCACCGGGATGAGCCCCTCGGAGTTCCGGGAGAGGCTGACGTGAGGGCCCTGGTGGTGGTTCTGGCCCTGGTACTGGCCGCGTGCTCGGCGCCGCGTCCCCCGGTCTCGCCGCCTGCGGTGAAGACCGTGCACATCCTGCAGCAGAAGGTGGAGATCGCCGAGGGTCTGCGCAAGATGGCCGCCGACTATGAAAGGGAACGCCCCGGGGTGAGGCTGGTCATCGAAACCTTTGGGGGAGGCCAGGACTTCGACGCGGCCCTCGCCGACCGCTACCAGGCCGGAAACCTCCCCGACGTCTTCATGTCCCAGGGCGCCGTGAGCCTCGACCCGTGGGTGGCCCAGGCCGAAGACCTCAGCGACCAGCCCTGGGTGGCCGACCTGCGGCCGGGGACGGCCAGCGCCGTAACCCGCGACGGACGGGTGCTCGGCGACCCCCTGGCCGTCGAAGGCTATGGCTTCCTCTACAACAAGACGCTG
>JAHFSN010000397.1 GCA_023265735.1 Spirochaetaceae bacterium
TCCGTGACCTGGCAGAACTCCACTGGAAGGCCATGACCGATCCGGCCGCCCAGGGACAGAGGTTTCTCGCCGTTTCGGGGGAGGGGTGGTGGATGATCGACTTGGCCCGGGTGCTTCGGCGTCGCCTGGGAGTCCAGGCCCGTCGGGTTCCCCAATGGGAGATTCCCAACTTGGTGGTCCGCCTGGCGGCCCGCCGAAATCCCGCTCTCAGGATGACCGTCCCCTACCTGGGCGTGGACATGAGCGCCTCGGGGGCCAAAGCAAAACGCCTTCTGGGGTGGACCCCCCGGCCTGTGGAGGAGTCGATTGTCGCGACGGCCGAAAGCCTCGTGCGCCTGGGCCTTGTCTGATTGTACTGAGCCTGCCGTCGTTGCGGAGTGACGGGCGTATGAAAATCAGAAGGACCTGGTCTTCTCTCTCCCGTCCAGGGCAGCGCCCTGGTCGTCCCCCAAGGCCCTTCCCCGGGACGAGAATTACGGGGCCTTCAGCGCGGCCAGGAAGGCGTTGGGATTCTCACTGATGAAGAGCCTGATCAGGGCCTCCACCGAGCGCCCCTTCTTGTCCACTGGGACTCCCCCTGCCGTGTTGTTCTTCAGGTAGCGGAAAACCTCGAGGGAATTCCTCCCCACCACGGCGTTCATAAGGGCCGTTTGGCCCTCATTGTCGGTGGCGGAGGGGTCGGACCCGCCCTCCAGAAGGGCTTGGATGACCGGAACGTGGGCATTCCGGCCCGCCGCCACGAGAAAGGCCGTTCGTCCCAGTTCGTCCCTGGCGGCCAGGGGAGCCCCATGGTCGATCAGAGCCTTGACCACCCGAAGGTCGTCGGCGTACTCCGCGGCGGAGAAGAGGCTCTCGTCGGTCACCTGGGCTCCGACCTCGAGCAGGGCCGCAATGACCGGGAAGTTGTCCGATTGCTGCACCTGCATCGCCAGCACGGTGGTGTCGTGAAACGGAAGGTTTGGCTGGGCCCCTCCGGCCACCAGAAGGCGGACGACGGAGGCCGACCGGGCCCACATCAGGGCCGGCCCGGCGCCAACGACCTCGTTGGGGTCGTCGCTTCCCAGCAAAGCCTGGATTTGTTTCTCATCGTCGGCTTTGACGGCATCGATCAGGGGTGTGGTCTGGTCATAGGGGTCGTGGGAATCGGGTTCCTCGTCCTCCTGGGCCGAAAGGGGAAGGCTAAGAAGCAGGAGTGCTACCAAGAGCGAGAAGTTTTTCATGGGGCAAGTGTACTTCACCCAAGGGCGCGTCACCATGTTGCGTTATCCTTGCTCCATGAGCATCTCCCGGGGGCCTTCTCATTGAAGACAACACTTCTATTGCTTTTGTTTGTGGGTATTTTCTCGTTGCTCTTGGGCTGTGAAAAATCCGGGTATTACCAGAAAGACGGCGCATGGGTCTACGATGGGAATCCGATTTCCTGGGCGGGAGGGTACGATCACGATGCCAAGGGCGAGGTGACGTTCAAACAACCCGTCAATTTCCAGCCGCTCAATGCCACATTTGCCAAGGATGACCACAGGGGTTTTTTTCGGGGAAGCGAGATTGCCGGCAGCGATGGACCCAGCTTCGAGGCGTTGAGCGAACACGATGCCAAAGACCGGCGGGCCGTCTACTACGCCGACCAGGAGCTCAAGCTCGCCTACTTTTTCGAATTTCAGCTGAACGGTCGAGTCAAAGTCGTCGCCCAGGCCGATCCCGCTTCCTACCGCTTGTTTCCCCGGGCCCCCTTTTACGCAAGGGACCACAAGAACGTGTTTTACAGCGGTGACATTTTTCCGGTCAAAGACGTGGAGACCTTCGAGGTGCTGGATTCTGGTTTTTCGAAAGACAAGGTCCGCGCCTATCGCGACCAAGCCGAGATTCCCGATAGCGACGGCGCGACGTTTACCCTTCTCTTCTATGACTATGCCAAAGACAAATTCCGGGTGTACTTTACCGGCGACTCGCAGTTCAGCGTCGTAAAAGACGCCCATCCGGCGTCCTTCAAGACGCAACTGGAATACTATGCCACCGACGACAAGCGGGTTTACCACAAGGGCGTCGTGATTGCCGACAACCCCGGTACATTCCAATATCTCTCCCGAGGCTACGCCAAGACTCTGACCCGGGTCTTCTATCAGGGAGTGCCGGTGCCGGACGCCGACACATCGAGTTTTTCCATCCTCGCCCAGCCCTCCGACGAGGTGGAAGCGACCGACAAGGCCGGATCGTTCAACTTGGGCAAGCGCGTCGAGTAAGCGCGCTGCCTCTTGGACTCAACCGGCGCAGGCCCTTCAAAGGCTAGTCGGGGAAACGGCGCTTCGCGTGAGCCAGCACGGCGTCATAGATGTCCGCACCGAACCACCTCTGGATCTGGCGCCGCCTCTCCTCGGACCCGAGCTCCTTTACGGGGAACTCGGGCGTCTCGAAGAACGACTCTCGGGGATTGACCCTGACGATCTGCACTCGACCGGCGTTCGTGACGGTGAGGAATCGTTCCTGTTGGCTGGAGTCGATTCCGGTGGTCCATGTTTTGCCGTCGGTCAAGGCAGCTCAAACTCCGTCGTTGAACTTTTTCCCCTGCTGCTTGCGGACCGCCGTATCCAGGTACTGCTTGCGGAGGCGCAGGGTCTTGGGCGTGACTTCCAGCCACTCGTCGTCCCGGAGGAAGTTCAGGCTGGCTTCCAGGGTCATCGGTTTGACGGGGGTCAGCAGGATGTTGTCGTCCTTGCCGGCGGCCCGCATGTTCGACAGCTTCTTTTCCTTGGTCACGTTGATCTCGAGGTCGCCGTCGCGGTTGTGCTCGCCCACGATCATGCCCTCGTAGACCCGGTCGCCGGGGACCACGAAGATCCGGCCCCGGGGTTCCAGGTGGAAGATGCCGTAGGCCACGGCCTCGCCCTGGCGGTCGCAGACCAGGGACCCGTTGTTGCGGGTGGGGATCTCGCCGCGGTAGGGCTCGTAGCCGGCCAGGTAGCTGTTCATGAGGCCCGTGCCCTTGGTGTCGGTGAGGAACTCGTCCCGGTAGCCGATGAGCGACCGGCTGGGGGCCGAGAACTCCAGGCGCACCCGGCCGGAGCCGTGGTTCACCATGTTGGTCATCCGGCATTTGCGCTGGCTGAGCTTCTCGGTGACGATGCCGGTGTAGGTGTCTTCGCAGTCGATGAACAGGTGTTCGATGGGTTCGTGCTTCTTG
>JAHFSN010000398.1 GCA_023265735.1 Spirochaetaceae bacterium
TGACCTTCGCCCGGGTCGAGAGCCTGCTGATGGTCCCCATCCTGGTCATGGGGTACCGGTTCTACGTGGTCGGGTTCAAGGCCCTGGTCAAGGGCGGCGCGAACATGGATTCGCTCATCGCCCTGGGAACCACGTCGGCCGTGGCCTGGAGCCTCTACGCCACCGTTCAGATCGCTGGCGGAGCCCACCGGTTTGTCGAAGAGCTGTACTTCGAGACGGCGGGGGTAATCATCACCCTCATCCTGCTGGGCAAGACCCTCGAAGCCCTCACCAAGGGACGGACCTCCGACGCCATCAAGAAACTGCTGGGGCTGTCTCCCAAGACGGCCACCGTGGTCCGTGAGGGGACAGAGCATCTGATCGATGTGGACGAGGTTCAGACGGGAGACGTTCTCGTGGTCAGGCCGGGAGAGCGGCTGCCCGTCGACGGTGAAGTGGTCGAAGGAACCGGCGCCGTCGACGAGTCCATGCTCACGGGCGAGAGCCTTCCGGTGGAAAAGGCCCCGGGGAGCTCGCTCTTCGGGGGGACCATGAACCAGAACGGCCGGCTGGTCTTCCGGGCCACGAAGGTGGGTAAGGACACAGCCCTCGCGCAGATTGTCCGGCTCGTGGAGGAGGCCCAGGGCTCCAAGGCTCCCATCGCCGCCCTGGCCGACCAGGTGTCGGGGGTCTTTGTTCCCATCGTGTTTGCCCTGGCGGTCTTGGCGGCGGCGGCCTGGCTGCTCACAGGCCACGAGGTGGCGTTCTCCCTCACCATCTTCATCGCCATCCTGGTCATCGCCTGCCCCTGCGCCCTGGGACTGGCCACCCCCACGGCCATCATGGTCGGCACCGGAAAGGGCGCCGAGCTCGGTATCCTCTTCAAGAGCGGCGAGGCCCTCGAGCTGGCCCGGGGAATCACGACCATCGTGTTCGACAAGACGGGGACCCTGACCCTGGGGCGGCCCGAGGTGACCGAAGTGGTGCCGGTGGACGGCCACGACGCCGACCAACTGCTCGTCTGGGCCGCCTCGGCCGAGCAGGGGTCGGAGCATCCCCTGGGCAAGGCCATCGTCCGCAAGGCCCAGGCGGGTCAGACGACGCTCCTGCCCCTCACCTCCTTCGAGGCCTTTCCGGGCCGGGGAATTGCGGCCCAGACGCCCGGAACCGAGATCCGGGTAGGAACCCTGGCCTTCCTGACCGACGCCGGGGTGAAGAACCTAGGGGCCCTGGAAGCCGCAACGGAGAAGGCGGCCGCCCAGGGACAGACCTCCCTTCTCGTCGCCGTGGACGGCCGGGCCGTGGGCCTCATCGCGGTGGCCGACGAAGTCAAACCCTCGAGCGCCCCGGCGGTCCGGGCCCTCCGGCAGCGGGGCATCGAGGTGATCATGGTCACGGGCGATTCCCAGCGGACCGCCGAGGCCATGGCCCGGCAGGTGGGCATCGACCACGTCTTGGCCGAGGTGCTCCCGGGGGACAAGGCCGCCCAGATCCGCAAACTGCAGGCGGAGGGGAAGCACGTAGCCATGGTGGGGGACGGCATCAACGATGCTCCGGCCCTGGTCCAGGCCGACGTGGGGTTCGCCATTGGCACCGGCACCGACGTGGCCATCGAGTCGGCGGACGTCGTCCTGGTCCGAGGAGATCTGGGCGCCGTACCCACGGCCCTCCAGCTCAGCCGCCAGACCATCCGCAACATCCACCAGAACCTCTTCTGGGCCTTCGGCTACAATGTTCTGGGAATTCCCGTGGCGGCAGGGGTCCTCTCTCTATTCGGGGGACCGCTGCTCAACCCCGTCTTCGCGGCCGCGGCGATGTCGCTGAGTTCGGTTTCGGTGCTGCTCAACGCCCTGCGGCTGAAACGGTTCCGCCCCTGGGGAGGTCAATGATGGAAGCTGAGAGAAAGACGTTCCGCGACGACAAGATGAAGGCCGATCTCATTAGCCGCCTCAAGAAGGTCGAAGGCCAGGTCAAGGGAGTGAGCCGCATGGTCGACGAAGACGTCTACTGTGACGACATCATCCATCAGATTTCGGCCGTCCAGGCGGCCCTCGACGCCGTGGGCAAGCAGGTGTTGGAAAAGCACTTGCGGGGATGTCTGGTTGACCGGATCCAGGCGGGAGAAATCGAGGTGGTCGACGAACTTCTGGTCACCATTAAGGCGCTCCTCAAGTGAGTGATGCGCTCGAGGCCGTCTCCTTCTGGCAGGCGTTCCGGTTTTGGCTCAAGCTGGGCTTCATCAGCTTCGGCGGCCCGGCCGGACAGATCGCCATCATGCACAAGGAACTGGTCGAGCGCCGGCGCTGGATTTCGGAGAAGCGTTTCCTCCACGCGCTGAACTACTGCATGGCCATCCCGGGACCCGAGGCCCAGCAGCTGGCGACCTACATCGGGTGGCTGATGCACAGGACGGCCGGCGGGATCGCCGCCGGAGTGCTCTTCGTCCTGCCGTCCCTCGTCCTCCTCGTCGGGCTTTCGTGGATCTACGCCGCCTTCGGCCACCTGGCCCTCGTGCAGGGACTGTTCGCGGGCATCAAGCCCGCCGTCATGGCCCTGGTGATCGCGGCGCTCTACCGGATCGGTTCCCGGACGCTCAAGCACCCCCTGCTCTGGATTCTGGCGGTGCTATCGTTCGGGGCCGTCTTCCTGTTCTCCCTGCCGTTTCCCTTGGTCATTGCCGCCGCCGCGGGGCTCGGAATTCTCGGGGGACGGATGATGCCCGGAGCCTTTCTCGCCACCGACCCGAAGTCCCCCACGACCGACGTTCCCGCCGTCGAAGAACCGGCCGCGGAACACACAAGGTTTCGCTGGTCCCGGACCCTTCGGTACGCGGCCCTCGGCCTGGTCCTCTGGGTGGTTCCGCTGGGTGCTCTGTCCCTCGCCTTCGGCTGGCAGGGCACCCTGGCCCAGATGGCCTGGTTCTTCACCCAAGCGGCCCTGGTCACCTTCGGGGGCGCCTACGCGGTGCTCCCGTTCGTCTTCCAGGGGGCCGTCAGCACCTACGGCTGGATCACCCCTTCGCAAATGATCGACGGTCTGGCCCTAGGCGAAACCACCCCCGGCCCCCTCATCATCGTCGTGAGCTTCATCGGCTTCCTGGGAGCCTGGTCCCACCAAGTCTTCGGACCCGACGCCCTCGTCCTGGCGGGGGTGGCCGGGGCCCTGGTGGTGACCTGGTTCACCTTCCTTCCGTCGTTT
>JAHFSN010000399.1 GCA_023265735.1 Spirochaetaceae bacterium
CTCGGTGCTGGCCATTCTCCCGCCCGTCGTCTTGTACTTCATCGGGCAAAAATACTTTGTCGAGGGCATCGTCCTCTCAGGATTAAAATCATGAACACAACTACGAAGACCGGGCTGGTCTCTGTCCGAATCAAGAAGGGATTCTGGAGGCAGAAGACCGACCTCGTTGCCAGGGAAATGCTTCCCTTTCAGTGGAAGGCCCTGAACGACCAGATCCCCGAGGCCGAGCCGAGCCACGCCCTCGAAAACTTCCGAATTGCCGCCGGCGAGGCCGAAGGGGCGTTCGTCGGTACCATTTGGCAGGACAGCGACGTGGCCAAATGGCTGGAGGCGGCGAGCTACTCGCTGGCCGACGGGCCGAACGACGAGCTCGAAGCCCACGTCGACGAAGCCATCCGGCTCATCGGGAAAGCCCAGGGGCCCGACGGGTACGTCAATACCTGGTTCACCCTGGTGGGGCCCGACAAGCGGTGGACCGACCTGCCCTGGGGACACGAACTGTACAGCGGGGGGCACCTGATCGAAGCGGCCGTGGCCCACTTTCAGTCTACCGGCAGCCGCCGGTTCCTCGACATCATGGTCCGTTATGCCGACGGGCTGATCGCCGTCTTTGGTCCTGGGGGGCCGCACCAGGAAGACGCCTGCGGTCACCCGGAAATCGAGCTGGCCCTGCATCGGCTCGCCGACGCCACCGGTGAGGCCCGGTTCCGCGACCTGGCCGCCCATTTCGTCGATGTCCGGGGCACGCACCCGGACCGGTTCCTCGACAAGAAGCCCCTAGGGTTCGAGATTCCCCAGAACCAGTGGTTCAAAGAGGACTATTTTCTGGCCCACGTGCCGGTCCGGCAGCAGCATCACGCCGAGGGCCACGCGGTGAGGGCCATGTACCTCTACAACGCCATGGCCCGTCAGGCCCGGGAAACCGGCGACGCCAAGCTCAAAGCGACCCTTGAGGACCTCTGGACTTCGGTGACCGAGCGCCGCATGTACGTCACGGGCAGCCTGGGATCCCACGCCATGGGAGAACGCTTCAGCGTCGACTACGACCTGCCTCCCGATACCGCCTACAACGAGACCTGCGCGTCCATAGGCTTTCTGTTCTGGGCCCGGACCATGCTCGATCTCGACCGCCGGGGCCGGTACGCCGACGCCATGGAGCGGGTGCTTTTCAACGGAGCTCTGTCGGGAATGGCCTTGGACGGCAAGCGGTACTTCTACGTCAATCCGCTCGAGGTGGTTCCCCGGGTCGCCCGGGCCCGCCAGGATCTCGAGCACGTGAAGACCGCCCGGGTACCGTGGTTTGGGTGCTCCTGCTGCCCCCCGAACATCGCCCGGCTGGTCACGTCGATTGGTCAGTACGCCTGGAGTCAAAAGGAGAACACGATAGCGGTGGATCTGTTCCTGGATAGCGAGGCCCGGTTTTCCCTCGACTCCGGACCGGTGGTCCTCACGCTGTCGACCAACTACCCGTGGGACGGAGCGATTTCTCTGGCGGTGCAGACCGACAGGCCCCGGCGCTTCGCCTTGGCCGTCCGAATTCCGGGATGGTGCGAATCGTACACCCTGGGGCTGGGCGGGAAAGACATCGGTCCGATGCCCCAGAAGGACGGCTACGTGGTCATCGACCGGGAATGGTCGGACGGTGACGAGTTGGCCCTCGACCTGGCCATGCCGGTGCGGTTTTTGATGGCCCATGCCCGGGTGGCCGACGTGGCGGGACGTGTTGCCGTGGCCCGGGGACCCCTGATCTTCTGCGCCGAAGAGGTCGACAACGGCGGCGACCTTCACAACCTGACGATCGACCCAACCGCTCCCGTCGAGGCGGCGTTCTTGCCCCAGCTGATGGGGGGGAGCCTTCAGCTGACCGCCCAGGGCTGGAGGAGAACTTCGAGCGACGCCGGAGACCTGTACCCCCCGTGGAGCTCGAAGGAGAAACAGGAAGCGGTGGACGTGGTACTGGTGCCCTACCACCAATGGGGCAACCGAAGACCCGGGCAGGAGATGCGGGTCTGGCTACGGGCGGAAGCCTGAAGCGGCAGGCGCTTCTTCTCCGTTTGACCTGTTGTCTTGGTCAAAGGCCTCGGGAGGACCGGTTCTCGGCCCTCCCGAGGCCGATTTTTTCCCGGCCGCTGACTCAATCGATGGACAAGACCCTGGGGTCTCTAGGGTCGGGCCCCCGAGCTCGACCGAGATTTGCCCGTTCCTCAAGGGTGACAGTCGCCAGGCGGTTCCGTCTGCATCCTCCGTGAAGCAATTCCTTCAATTCCCCCGTCCTCCTATTTGAAGAGTTAGCTACCAGATGGTCCGGCCAGGGAAGGCGATTTATGAACACTGCCCTGTGAAATTTTGGAATTGGGATATACTAACTTATATCATTTAGATAATAAAAAATCTAAATTAAATAAGTTATATCAATAATGTCAAATTTTTGAATTTTCTCAAGGGGGGCCCATGGTCTCAATGCGCTTTCGATTTATTCTCGCGGTGACCCTTGCGGTTATGTCGGGTCCGCTTTGGGCGGAACAGGGGTTTGAGGCCGAGTACGACGCCGTCAAAAAGGAGGCGGGTGCCGAGTCATTTCTCCCCCACCTTCTGGCCTTGGACCAGAAATACCCCGACAAGCTGGCTCTGAAGGTAGATCTGGGGGCCTACTACCTGGCCCGGGGCGCCACCGATCAGGCCCTCGCCTACCTGTCGAAGGGAGAGTCACTAACCACTTGGAGCCCCGACGAACCCCTGAAGAGTACCCTCTGGGCCGACCTGGCCCTCGCCTGGCTGGAGAAAGGAAAGCCCGACCAGGCCATTGAGTACGCCACCCGGTCCCTGAACTTCAAGGAAGAGAAGCTTGGGGTGGTCTTCACCCGGGCCCGGGCCTATTTGGCCCAGGGTAAGTCCAAGGAAGCCCTGGCGGACTTTCAGACGGGATGGACCACAAGGCGGGCCACCATGAACGCCCAGGACTACGGGCTGTTTGCCCGGACGCTGGTGAACGATAAGCAGTTCACCAAGGCTCTCGATATTCTCGAAGCGTACCGGGACACCTTGCCTTACGAGCTGGGGACCGGACTTGTCGAATCTGTCTGCTACGAGAATTTGGGCCGGTATGACGAGAGTGTCCTGGCGGCCTTCGTCGACGTCCTCTATCAGTTGTCCCGGGGGCTGATCCCCGCGG
>JAHFSN010000400.1 GCA_023265735.1 Spirochaetaceae bacterium
TGGTCATCGGCGGCACCGTCATGACGGGAGGGAAGGGCAGCATCTTCGGCACCGTCCTCGGGGCCCTGATGCTGGGCATCATCAACAACATGCTCGTCTTGGGGGGGATTTCGTCGTACCTCCAGGGAGCATTCAAAGGCTTGGTCATCATTGCGGCGGTATTGCTGCAATACAAAAAGCAGTAGGAGGTTTTCTCAAATGAGAAAAGCACTGGTTTTCGTTCTGTCTCTGATGATTGGTCTGCCCCTGGTGGCGGCCCCCATCAAGGTCGGCGTGGCCATCCCCAGCACCGACCACGGCTGGACCGGCGGCATCGTCTGGTGGGCCAACAAACGCGTTGCCGAGCTCCAGAAGCAATACGGCGACAAGTTTGAGTTCACCGTCGTCACCTCCGACTCGGCCTCGACCCAGGTGGGCGCGGTGGAGAATTTGGCGGTGAAGGGCATCGCCTACCTGGTCATCCTCCCCTACGAATCGGCGCCCCTGACCCCCGCCGTGAAGGAAGCCCAGAAGGCGGGCATCAAGGTCATCGTGGTGGACCGGGGCCTCACCGACACCAGCTTCGGCTACGTGAACCTGGCCGGGGACAACCCCGGGTTCGGCACCATCAGCGGCGAATGGTTCGGCAAGCAGCTGGGCAACGGCGGCACCTACGTGGCCATGGGTGGACTCCCCATCGTCATCGACAAGCAGCGGATGGACGGGTTCTTTGCCGGCGTGAAGAAGGCCAACCCCTCGGCGGTGAACCTGCTGGGCGGCACCAAGTACGAGTTTGCCGACTGGTCCACCCAAAAGGGCCTGGCCCTCATGGAGACCTTCCTCCAGAAGTATCCCAAGATCGACGCCGTGTTCTGTCAGGACGACGACGTGCTCCTGGGGGTCCAGCAGGCCATCAAGGAATCGGGGCGGAAGGACGTGAAGGTCGTCATGGGCGGCGCCGGGTCGAAGGTCGTCATGAAGATGATCATGGACGGCGACCCCGTGGTCCGGGCCACCACCACGTATCATCCTCGGATGATCGCCGATGGCATCGACTACGCCGTGGACGTGGCCCTGGGCAAGAAGGCCGACAACTTCTCGAAGGCCAAGGCCCCCGTGTCGGTCACCATCCCCTCGGTGCTCCTGACCAAGGACAACGTGGCCAAGTACTACCAGCCCGATTCCATTTACTAACTCGTACCGTTATGGTTGCGCCCCCGGGGGAAACAGGACTATCCTGACCCCGGGGGTCACCATGAGATTCGAGGCCATCTTCCTGTACCTATACGATGTGGGCCGTTCGGTGGACCTCGAGGCCCTGGAGCACGGGCTCTACGGGCGCTCGGGGGGCCGCGAGAGCCTGCAGGTGGAGCGCCGCCTCGACACCCCCGAGTCCCTCCTGCTGCCCACGCCGCTGATCCTCGACCTCGAAGACCGGGAAGCCGAGGGGCAGGTGGACCCCGTGTTCCGACGGGTGGGCTTCCGGGCCAAGGTGTACGAGGAGGGCGTCGTCACCATCGAGTGCCGGGCCGAGGTCAACGTCGACCTGGCCCAGCTCCACACCCTGCGCAACGTCGAGCTGGCCGACCGCGACGGCGCCGCCACCCTCGACGGCCTCGCCGCCCGGCATTTCGAGCGCCTCATGGCCCGGATCCAGCGCCACGTGAACCAGGATCAGTACCTCTTCGACACCTCCAACCGCGAGGACTACCACGTCTTCTGCCTCCTCGACCCCGTGCCCGATCCCCAGGCCTTCCTCGACGACCACAGCGACTACCTGGCCCGGTTCCTCCTGGGGGAGAATCCCCGGATCTCCCTCCATTCCGGCCAGATCTCCACCACCATGCGCCACCCGTTCTCGTTCACCGACGAGGACGTAGCCATCTTCGACATGGACAGGGCCTTCCTTATCGCCCCCAAGCACGACTACGAGGACCTGCTGCTCATCATCGAGCACGCGAACTACCAGCTCCTGGAGCTCCGGGCCCTCGACAAGCTCCTCGACCGGCTCCTCGACGACGCCGAGCGCGACCTCCGGGGCCGTACCAAGCACCCCCACCGGACCAAGAAGCCCCAGGGCCGGGGGTTGTTCCAACGCCGCTCCCTCTCCCAGAAGCTGGGGAACCTCCAGCCCCTGCGGCTCGACGCCCTGTTCATCCTGGAGAACCTGGAAAACTCGTCACGGATCATCGGGGACTATTACCTGGAGCAGATCTACGACCATCTGTGCGGTCTGTTCAACACCCAGGGCTGGAAGCGGAACGTTGAGAAGCGGCTGGAGATCCTCCAGAGCATCTACACCCTGACCAAGAACGACAAGACCGACAGCACCATGGTCCTCTTGGAGTTTCTCGTGGTGGTGATGATCGGAGTCGAACTCATCGCCCTCATCGTCCCCCTCTTCCGTCCCTAAGACCTTCGCGGTCCCTTCCCCGGCGTAAAACCGCAGAATTTGTCGGGAGCTCCGCCTCGACGGTCCGGGGGGCCCCCGCCCAGGCATTTTCACGCCATTTTCCCGGCCAGCCCCGGGAAAATGCTCTGGGGAGTGCGCTTAGGAGTCTTCGCTACCCCTGAGACCTGAAAAATAACGAAGGGATGGCCCAGGAACCCGCTGCCCGATAAATGAGGGCGAAAAATTCCCTAACTTTTCCGCGGGATAAAGGAGCGCCGCCGGGTGCGTTAACGCCCGTCAACAGTTGATCTTTTTTGCATTGGATAGGAAAATATCCCATACTTTCCTCAGTTTGGGGTCACTAGTTCAAGGAGACAAAATCATGCGCTTCTCTGCGAAAGTCAGGGTTTTTGTCCTGACTCTCTTCGCCCTTTTTCTTTCCAGTCCGGTTTTTGCCAGTGAGGCCGACCTCAAGGTCCCCGAACTGACGCCGGATGCCTTCACCTGGATGTCCATCGGCCTGGCCGTGTGCGTCCTCGGCCTCATTTTCGGCCTCGTCATCTTTTTGACCGAGCGCGGACACAAGGTCCACCAGTCGATGAAGGACATCGGCTCGCTGATCTTCGAGACGTGTAAGACGTACCTCGTGCAGCAGGGCCGGTTCCTCATCCTCCTCGAGGTCTTCATTGGCCTGTGTATCGCGTTCTACTTCGGGTTCCTTCGCCAGTTCCCGCTGTCGAGCGTGGCCATCATCCTCGGGTTCTCGGTG
>JAHFSN010000401.1 GCA_023265735.1 Spirochaetaceae bacterium
TTGTCGAGGGTGCGTCTCTTGGGTTTCCCGGGGCGCGGGGATAAGTCAGGGCCGCGGCTTTTCCTTCTTGGCCGATGTCTTCTTGGGGACCGGCGCCTTTGTTGGGGCGGCTTTTCGCGTGGGAGCCGGTGCTGGTTTCGGATCGGCCTCGACGAGGCGCAAAAACTCCTCAAACCGGTAGCCGGACTGCTCGGCCGCGATCAGCCACCGCTGACCCTCTTTCACCAGAGGCGCGATCCAACGGTGAAGGTCGGGGGCCTGGGTGGGCTGGAGGGACAGAGCCTCAAGGGCCCAGACCGTGGTGGCCCACCAGACGAGGTTTTCCAGTCCTCCCTTGTCGATCCAGATCGTTCCCCCATGGGTGTTCACCCCCGAGAGGGCCTGCACTTCTGCCCAGACGAAGATGTCCTTCGGGCTTTGCCGCCGGTGGAGCAATCCTTGGAGCTTCACCAGGGTGGTCCGGTAAGAAGCCTCTGGGGGAGCGATACCCGCCTCGACCCAGAGTCGAGCCAGCCGGCGGTCAAACCCCCAATCCTCGAGCAAACTCTTTGCCGCCGGGCCCGAACTCTTGCCTTCGGACACCAGATCTCCCAGGCGCCCCAAGAGGGTCCAGGCGACCAGGACGTCGGTGTGTCCCCCGGTCCAGCCCGAACCGGCCAGGGCCAACAGGCTCCGGACATCCGCCAAGACCCGCGGAACGACCGTCTCGGTCTCGGCCTCGGCCCCCACGACCTTGCGGGCTTCTTGGTAGAGCCAGAGGACCGAGCCTTCCAGCGCCGTCCAGAATTCAGGGGTGGCCGGCAGGGTCCCGTTGACCACCGAGGTCCACCGGCCGAAGCTTTCGGCGCTGAAGAGGTGCCGGAAGGCGCGGTAGAGTTCTCCGTGGGCCAGTTCCTGGAGGGCCTCGCCCAGGTCGGAGACGCCGTTGCCCGCCAGCTGGTCGCAGAGGGCTCCGAACAGGCCCCCTCCCACCTCGTGGAGTTCAAGAAAGACCTGCTTGGCGTAGCCTTCGAGTTCCACGTAGAGACCCGAACGGAAGATCCCCTGGGAGTGGCGGACGTACCACAGGCCCGAACCCTGCTCGCGGAGGACCAGATACCGGTCCGGAACGTCGGAGAGCCCCAGGGCCTGGGCCAGGGTTTGGTGATGGGCGGCCTTGGTGCCGTCGGAGAGCTTCTCCACGTACGGCGCCGAGTCTTTGATCCAGCCCGCCGTCCGTTCCCAAGTGTTGTTGAAGAGGACGAGGGCGTGCTCTGTCCCCGTGCCGTTGGAATAGGCAAACACGTTCTGGTTCACCTGACCGTTCGGTGTCCATAGGTCGTAGAGACGGAACCTCCGGACCTCGGCAAACAGATGGCGCCGGTGCAGAAGGGGAAAAATCTCCCTCTCGTGGCGTTCGATCACAGCCTGGTCGGGCTTCTCGTCCCAGTAGGCCCGGCGGTACTCCATGCCGTACTTTTCCCGGAAGCCTTCCACCTGACCGTGGCCAAACATGGGGGTTCCGGGCATGGTGGCCAGCACCGTGGCCACCCCAAAGTACTTGTCGCCGGTGCCGAACTGAACCGAGGCGGTTTCCTCGTCGGGGTTGTTCATGAAGTTGACGAACCGCTTGAGGATGTCGGGATCAAAATCGAGGGTGTTCTTGATCGTCGACCGATACTTCTCGTTTTCTTCCTTCTTGAACATATGCATGAAGGCGGAGTTGTAGACCCGGTGCATGCCCAGGGTTCGGACAAAGTAGCCTTCCATCATCCAGAAAGCTTCAGCCAAGAGGAGGGTGTCGGGCACCTCGCGGGCCACCCGGTCGACCACCTCGCGCCAGAACTCCTCGGGCATGGCCCGGTCGAAGGCTTCTTTCGAGAGACCGTGCTCGGACCGGGTGGCAATGTCGCCCCCGGTGCCGGGAATGGGATACCACAGCCGCTGGACGTGCTTCTTGGCCAGGGTCATGGCGGCGTCGAAGCGAATGATGGGGAAGTTGCGGGCCACGTGGAGGATGACCTGGATCACGGCCTCCCGGGTGGCGGGGTTCAGATAGTCCAGCTGGGCGGTGTCGTTCCAGGGCATCGAGGTGCCGTCGTTGCCGTGGTAGATGTAGCGGTGGCGTCCCGTGCCTTTGTCGACGTGCCGGAACACGACGGCCGCGTCGGAGCGATCGTAGTAGTGGTCCTCGAGCTTGATCTCGACCCGGGAGTCCCGGCTCAGGTCGGGGCCCTCGAACCGGTAGCCGGGGTACGGACAATGGTCAAGCTGCAGGAACCAGTCGGGGTGCTCGCTGACCCAGCGGCTGTCCATGGCGGTGTGGTTGGGCACCATGTCGCTGGCCACCCGGATGCCCCGCTTCCGGCACCGCTCCCGAAGGTTGTCGAGGGCGGACCAGCCCCCCAGTTCGACGGCAATGTCATAGTCGTGGAGGGAGTAGGCCGAGGCCTCGGCCTCGGGATTGCCGCACATCTGCTTGATCCGCTTCGACGCTGTCGACCTCTCCCAGAGGCCAATGAGCCATAGGGCGTTGAACCCCCGGGCCGCCAGCACGTCGAGCTCCTCGTCGGGAATGGCGTCGAGGGTGGAGATAGCGCGTCCGTACTGCTTTGAAAGCTGGTCCAACCAAACGAGGGTGCTCTTGGCCACCAGGATCACCCGGGGCATCCAGTCCTTGTCGGAGCTGAACCTCTCGGGCTCGTGGTCCTGGCCGCCAAAAGTGAGCGAGTGCTCGTAGCCCCCGCCTCCCCCGCCGCCGGTATTCTTGGCCCAAAAGAGCCGCCCCTCCTCCTTGAGGAAATCGAGGGACCCCAGAAGCCGCAGGAGGAACTTGCCCAAGAGGAGTCCCCACCTCTCCTGCATGTACTGGAGCTGCCCCTGCAGGCTGTGGGGAACGGCCACGGCCGGGGCCCGGAGCATGTCGACCAGGTTCTGCCGGTCGGGGCCGAAGGGCGGCACGGTGTCAAAGAAGGCGTGGGCGGCCTCCTCGAACGCCGAATACGAGGACTCGTCCCGGAGGTCCCGGTCATCGAAGAGCTCCAGATAGGGGCCAAACGCGGGATTCGAATTCGCCAGGGCCAGGAGGAGGATCTCTTCAAAGACCACCTCCCGATGGCTGACCCCGTCGGTCCGGCCGTCGAGGTAGGCGTCTTCGGAC
>JAHFSN010000402.1 GCA_023265735.1 Spirochaetaceae bacterium
CTCAGACCCGTCAGGTCGACGCCCTCCTTCAAGAGTCCCTTGATGGTGCCGTGGAGATCGTCGGTCTGAACCTCGCGGTCGGGAAGCCGGACCAGGGCCCCGTGGAAGTGCTTCTGGAGCAGGGCCTGGGGTGTGTCGAGTTCCAGGAGCCGGCCGTGGTCGACGATGGCCACGAGGTCGCAGAGGATCTCGGCCTCGTCCATGTAGTGGGTGGTGAGGACGATGGTCGTCCCCTCGGCCTTGATGCCCCGGATCAGGTCCCAGAAGTTTCTCCGAGCCTGGGGATCGAGGCCCGTGGTGGGCTCGTCGAGGAAGATGATCTCGGGCCGGGGAATCACGGCCAGGGCCAGGAGCATGCGCTGTTTCTGGCCGCCCGAGAGCTTCTGGTTATCCCGGTCAAGGATGTCGGAGAGGGAACACAGGGAGACCAGTTCGTCGAGGGACCGGGGATGGGGGTAGAAGGCCGAAAACAGCTCCAGGGTCTCCTTGACGGTGATGAATTCCGGCAGTGAGGTCTGCTGGAACTGGATGCCCACCTTCTGCCGAAAGGACGAGTCCAGGGGCTGGCCCCGGAAGAGGATCTGGCCGCCGGTGGGGTCGGTGACGCCTTCCAGCATTTCGATGGTGGTGGTCTTTCCCGCCCCGTTGGGTCCCAGGAGTCCAAAGCAGACTCCCTGGGGAATGCCAAAGGAGAGGTGGTCCACGGCCTGGACGGTACCGTACCGCTTTTCCAGGGCCTGGATGGTCATGATATCGGGTGAAAAGGTCTCGGTCGTAGTGTCCTCCCTATCTTCTTGGGATCGTCCCAGAGCAGAGGTAAAAGATGATCAGGAACGGCACGACAATCAAGACGAGGGAGAATTTTCCTTCGGGGAATCGGTGTCCCGGGACTTGAGTTCCTGTTCCGTGAGGGCAATGTCCCGAGGAACGGTCCGGTAAAACACGAACCACAGCACGGCGTTGAGGAGATACGGCACCGTGGTGACCCAGAAGACCACCGGCAGAAGTCCGTGGCGCTGGGCCAGCCAGCCCACCCCCAGCGACAGGATGGCCGCCACCCCTCCCTGGACAAACGAGAAGAGGAGCCCGAAGGCCGTGGAGCGCACCTCGGGGAGGACGACGGCGCTGACCAGGGGCATGACGGCCCCCGGAAAACCGATGGCCGAGATGAGCCCAAAGACAAAGAACAGCGCGTAGTAGGCCCACACGGGCCAGGCAAATTGCAGACACACGAAGCTCATGAGGGCGTAGGCCAGCAGGTAAAGCTGCATCAGGAGGATGCGCCCCTTGATGCCGGCCTTCTTGTGCGCCCAGTCGCCAATGAGGCCGCCGACGAAGGAACTGATGATGAACCCGATGACAAAGCAGGCCAGCACGTTGGTGGCCCCCGAGTTGGTGAACTTGCGCACGTCGACCAGAAAGGTCACCGAGAACGAGAAGAGGACCAGGCTGGTCACCAGGAGCATGCTGGCCGACAGGTACCACATGGTGGGCCGGGTCATCAGCCGTTTCAGGTCGCCCTTGCGGATACGGTCGTCGGAGACGTGGATGGTCTCGGTGGCCCCCCGACCCGGATCTTTGAAGAACAGGAGCACGAGGATGCCCCCCAGGATGCTGAGGCCGCCCATGCCGAACATGGCCCAGCGCCACCCCTCGGGGGACTGGGAGAGAAGTCCCAAAATGGGGGCAAAGATGACGAAGCCCACCGCGCCGACGCCGCGCAGGGCGCCGAAGGCCTTGCCCCGCTCCTCGGACTCGAAGAGGTCCGCGGTGATCGAAGCAGAAAGCGGTTCGGCGGCCACGGTGCCGATGGTCCCGATGGAATACAGGATGAGGAGCTGCAGTTCCGTCTGGGCAAACCCAGCCAAAACGGTCCAGATTCCCCAGACGCCGGTGACCAGGAACATGAGGGTCTTGCGGTTCCAGCGGTCCCCGGCCAGGGCCCACAGGGGACCAAAGACCATGCGGGCGATGCGGCTGATGGCCGTAAAGAGGCCCAGCATCACGAGGTCGAGGTGGAGAGCCTGCCGGATGGCGGGGAATAGGGCGTTGATGAGACCGCCGTCTGCGGTGTCGATCGTGTTGCTGAAGGCGAGGACAAAAAGACTTCGCCAGCGGTGCGGGTGCGGTTTCTGACCCATGGCTTCACTCTACCCGATCCGGGGCCCCTTGGTGGGAGAAAAGTTGGTTAATTGTTACAATCTCTCCATGGACATCGGTCGATTTGCCCCGACCACCAGCGGCCGAGCCCACCCGGGAACGCTGTTGGCCGGGCTCCTGGCGTGGCTGGACATCCGTTCCCGGGGCGGAAAATTCCTGGTCCGCATGGAAGACATCGACCCGGGGGCCCAGTCTTCGGCCCACCGTCAGGGGCTGCTGGC
Organism: Spirochaetaceae bacterium; assembly: GCA_023265735.1. Classification (GTDB taxonomy): domain Bacteria; phylum Spirochaetota; class Spirochaetia; order JABEVK01; family JABEVK01; genus JAIFLN01. Next base: position 2,382 of record JAHFSN010000402.1, read on the forward strand.
CGACCTGGAATGGTTCGGTCTCCCCTGGGACGAGTTGAGCTGGCAGTCCGACCGAAGGCCAGCCCACGAGGCGGCCCTGGACCAACTGGCGGCCACGGGTCTGCTCTACGAATGCGACTGCAGCCGGTCCGTCATCAAGGCGGCGGGCCTCCCCTCGGTGGCCGGGGGCTGGGTCTACCCCGGCACCTGCCGACCCCGGCGGGTCCGCGATTGGCGCTCCAGCCGCAGGGCCCTGAGGGTCGACCTCTCGGACTGGTCGGTGGACGTCGCCGACGAGTCGGGTGACGACCTGGGCCAACGGGTCAGCCAGGCCATGGGAGATCCCCTGGTCCGGAGGGCCGACGGGGGCGTCACCTACCAGCTGGCCGTGGTGGTCGACGACGCGTCGGCGGGGGTGACCCGGGTGGTCCGGGGCCGCGACCTCGCCACCAGCACCGCCACCCAGGTGGCCCTCCATGGGCTTCTGGGTCTTCGGGTACCCGTCTATCGTCATCACCTTCTCCTCCTCGAACCCCAGGGAGAGAAACTGGCGAAGCTCCACCAATCCATCGGCGCCGACGTTCTGCGCCAGCACCTTTCTCCCGATGAGCTTCGAGGCTTCCTGGCCTGGGTCTGCGGACTCCGGGATACCCAGGCCCCGGTGGCCGCCGAGGCGCTCCTGGCGGACTTCTCGTGGCAGAGGGTAGGACGCGCCGACAGGACCGTGGTCTGGGCCGGCCAGAAACTCGACGTGGGGTCCTAGGAGCCCGGA
>JAHFSN010000025.1 GCA_023265735.1 Spirochaetaceae bacterium
TTTCCGCAAGCACGGCACCTCAGAAATCGCCAACTCCCCCGGACCGTCATGTTCCATCTTGCGTTTTTTTGTGAATGTTGTTACAATAAAATCATCAATGTGAGGAGGCCATAATGGCTTACAAGATTTCTGACGCGTGTGTCGCTTGTGGCGCGTGTAAGGAAGTCTGCCCTGTCGAGGCGATTTCCGAAGGTGACATCTACAGCATCAACGCCGACACTTGCATCGACTGCGGGGCTTGTCAGAGCGAGTGTCCGTCCGATGCCATCTCTCCTGCTTGATTCTTCAATCTTGATCAGGACCAAAACGGCCTCCGGGCCGTTTTTTTTTGCCCTGTGAGGTCCACCTGCCGATATTGTCGACAGGAGGTCCGCCCATGTCGGACGAAGATCGCCCGGTTCTGTTCTCCTACGGGGGAGCCGATGGGGGCCCAAGGGTCGAGGTCACCGTCTCGGAAGACGCCATGCTCGCCTGGGGAACCTTCTACAGCGGCAGTGAACCCCAGGGGAAACTCCTCATCTGGACGGAGTTTGTGGCCGCCCTCCAGTCGAGCGGACTCGGGTCGGGCCTGCTTGAGCGTGAGCTTCAGGAAGCCCTGTTCCGCTACAACACGGGCCACCATGCCCCGGAGAAGATCGTCCTGGCCCGGGGCCTGGCTCCCGTCGAGGAACGCCCGGCGTACCTGAGGCTGGAAGCCCGCTTTTTCAGCCACCATTTTCAGGAGCAGCACGGTCCCCAGATCGACTTCAAGGAGTACTCTCCCTTTGTCATCGTCAAGAAGGGGGAACTGCTGGCCCGGGGCATCCTCCCGAGGCCCGGAGCCCCTGGAAAGAACGTCCTTGGGGTGGATCTTCCGGCGGGGAAGAAGGACATCAAGCACCTGAGACCCGGACCCCATACGATCTACGCCCACGGCAAAGTCTTCTCCCGGATCGCCGGGCGGTTCACGGTGGAGGGGGACGTGTTCGACGTCTCCGACACCCTGGAGCTCGACGCCGGGGTCGGGTATGGGACGGGCAACCTCGTCTTTCCGGGTTCTGTGGTCGTCAAGGGCGTGGTAAGCGACGGGTTCCGGCTGGTGGCCGGCCAGAGTCTGACGGTGAAGGGGCCCCTGGATGCTTCCGAGGTCCTCTCCCACGGGAACTTGGTCGTGGAAGGCGGCATCATTGGGAAGAAGCCCGGGATTGTCCGTTCAGGGGGAACCATCAAGGCCCTGTTTGTGGAGCACTGCCAGGTCGAAGCCCTGGGAACCATCTGGGTGACGAAGGCCCTCCTCCACGCCACCGTGAACACCAACTCCGACCTTCAGATCGATGACAACGGGCGTATCGTCGCCAGCACGGTATGGGTGAAGGGGAATTTGACGTGCGGTCAGCTTGGCGGCGACAGCGGTCCCGTCAGGGTGGTGGCGGGCTCGGATTTTGTGGTCCGCCGGAAACTCGACGCCCTGCGGGTCAAGTATCAGGGAGTGGAAGGGGAGATCCAGAAGGACAAGGCCAGGCATCTGGACCCCAACCCCGAACACGTCGCAGCCATGGCTCAGATCGTTTCAGAAATGAACGAGCTGACCCCGCGCCTGTTCGCCAATCCTTCCACTGAGGTCCGAGTTTCGGGAAAGATCTTTGAGGGTACCGTCATCGACATTGGCTTTGCCAGCCTCACCATCGTCCGCGAGGTCAAGGGCCAGCTGTTCAAGCTGGCCCCCGATGGGAAATCCATCCTCGCCGTGCCCTTGTCGAAGGCGGAAAAGGACTCAGGCCCAGTGCCCGAGTGATTCGAGGAAGAGCCTGTCCGACGCATTCCTGTCCACCTCGGCCAAGAGCGCTTCCCCTGTGGTCTGATACCGGAAAACCGAAGTGTACTTGTCTCCCTGGGAACTTTCGGCCACGGCGTAGCCCTGCCGGCTGTCCTTGAGAGTGACCTTGACCCCCGAACGGGTCACGAACGTCACATGGAACCCCTGATCCAAGGGGGCCGGGCTGCGGTGCACCAGCTGGACGGGCGCGCCGCCCTCGTCCTTCATGGTCCAGGTTTTGCCGACGGCCGTGGACTGTCCCGACCAGTCGAGTTTCGACTTCAGCCAATGGAAGTAGAGCGTTATCTCGGAGCCGAGGCCGCCTTCGGCTTCCACCGAGGCGATTTCGGGAAGGAGGGGGCGGCGGTCCGCGGCGTTGAACGCGTGGGCCGTCAGCTTGAGCAGAGGCGCCACCCGCGACCAGGCGAAGTCGGTCACAGGGGTCTTGAGCGACGCAAGCCGCCCGGCCAGTCCTCCCAGGAATTTTAGGGGATCGGGGGCCAGGGACGAATCGACAAAGACCCGGTCGGCGATATCGTCGAAGAGCTCGGGAAGCTTGGCCCCCTCAAGGGACGACAGCCACCAGACGAAGACCGGAATCTCGCGGATCAGCAGGGGCGTCCAGGTTTCGGGGGCTTCGCCGGCCTTGTCGTCCCCGGAACTGATCAGGATCTCCTGGATGCAGAGAATCTTGTCGTCCTTGTCGGTCACACAGCGGGCCCGGGCGTCGGCCCTCGTCTCTCCACCCGCGTCGCGGCGGACAATGATGACCCGGGCCGGGCGCTTGCCGTGAAGATAGTTGAGGGCTTCGGTGAGGTTGGCGTCATCGTGGCCGTCCACGTACACGACCAGGTTGAACAGGTTGGTCCTGGCCTCGTTGGGGGAGATCTCCTGCTGGGTCTTCCTCAGCTGCTGCTCGATGGCAACGGGGTCCGCGTAACTCTTCATAGTTTTCTCCACTTCTGGCCCACCGACGCCGTCAGGGCTTTGGCTTCCTCGGGACCCGCGCTGCCGGCCCGGTACTGGGGCAGGGGGTTGGGATCTTGGGCCCACCCCTGCAAGATCCGCGTGATGAAGGTCCAGCTGGCCTCAATTTCATCGCGTCGGGTGTAGAGCGTCGAGTCGCCCACCAGGGCGTCGAGGATGAGCCGTTCGTAGGCCTCGGGGGTGGCTTCGCCGAAGGCATCGCCGTAGGCGAAGTCCATGTTCACCGGCCGAACTTGGGTCGTGTATCCGGGAATCTTGGCATTGATGTGGAAGGTAAATCCTTCCTCTGGCTGAATATGTAAGACGAGCTGGTTCTGACCCTCGTCACTGGCCTGGTTTCGAAACACCTGGAGCGGAGGCTGCTTGAAGGTGATGGCGACCTCGCTCACCTTGCGGCCGAGGCCCTTGCCGGTCCGGATGAAGATGGGCACTCCCTCCCACCGCCACGTGTCGACGTGAACTTGAAGGGCGACAAAGGTCTCCGTCTTCGAGTCCTTGGCGACACCCTCTTCCTCCAGGTACCCCCGGACGGGCTGGCCTTGGGTCACCCCCGCCGAATACTGACCTCGTACGGTGTACTTGTTGATGTCCTTGTAGGTGATGGGCCTCAGGCTCTTGAGGACCTTGACCTTTTCCGTCCGGACGGTGTCGGGGCTCAGGTCGTTCGGAGGATCCATGAGGAGGAGGGTCATGAGCTGGAAGATATGGTTCTGGACCATATCCCGGAGGGTCCCCGACTTTTCGTAGTAGTTGCCCCGGGTCCCCACGCCGATAGACTCGGCTACGGTAATCTGGATGTTGTCGATGTAGCGGCTGTTCCATAGGGGCTCGAAGATGCCGTTTCCGAACCGGAGGACCAGGATATTCTGGACCGTTTCCTTGCCCAGGTAGTGGTCAATGCGGTAGATCTGGTTCTCTTCAAACTGAGTCGAGAGGACCTCGTTCAGTTCCTTGGCGGTGGCCAGGTCACGGCCAAAGGGCTTTTCCACGATGACACGGCTGTAGCCGTGGGTCGTTCGGTTCAAGCCCGCCTTTCCCAGATTCTCGATGATGACGGGGTAGTCGTCGGGAGGGGTCGAGAGGTAGAAGAGTTTGCCTTCCCAGGGGGCCACGGCCTCGGCCAGCTTGGCGTAGCCCTCCGGGTCGCCGAAAGTGGAGCTGATGTAGTCGAGCTTCTCAATGAACGCCCTCTTCTGACTCTCGGGAACCTGGGAGAAATGGCCCCCCGAGAGCATGGAAAGGGCTTCGGCCTCGAAGGTCTCCTTGGTCCAGGGGCGGCGGGCAAACCCGATCACCTTGAACTGGGACGCGTTCCCCTTCAAGAACAGCGAAAACAGCGCCGGCACGAGCTTCTTCCGGGTCAGGTCGCCGGTCGCACCAAAAATCGTGATGACAAACGGGGCCGGTTCTTTGGTGAACTGGAGGCCGTCCATTAATGGATTAGCAAACATATCACCAATTTAAGTCCTTCCCCCGGCTTTTACAAGGCCCTAAAAATGACGTACACTAGCGGTCATGAAGTCCCGCCCGGTGGCCGTTCTCGATTCCGGGATCGGCGGCCTTCCCTACCTGTCGTGGCTGCAGGAACACCTCCCCCAGGAATCCCTGATCTACGTGGCCGACCACGCCAACTTCCCCTATGGGGAAAAGTCTCCCGATCAAGTTCGGGAATTTGTGGTGGATCTGGGCCGGGGCCTGGTGGACCGCTACGACCCGAAACTCCTTCTGGTGGCGTGCAATACGGCCTCGGTTTTGGCCCTTGACGCCCTTCGTTCGGCCCTTTCCATCCCTGTGGTCGGTGTCGTTCCCGCCGTCAAGACCGCGGTCGGTATAGGAAAGGGAACGGTGGCCGTTTTGGCGACTCCCCGTACCGTGGAAGACGGCTATTGGGAGAACCTGGCCCGGGAGTTTGGGTCCCATCGCGTGGTGAAGGGGTACGCGGCGCCCGACCTAGTGACCATGGTCGAGGAGGGCGCCCCCGACCCGGAACGCCGGGCCAGGCTCACCTCTTGGGCCCAGCGTTTGAGGGCCGACGGCGCCGACGTGGTCGTCTTGGGCTGCACCCATTACCTGCACATTGCCGAGGATCTGGGCCGGGAGCTGGGGAGTTCGGTGACGGTCGTGGACAGTCGCGACGGCGTGGGCCGTCAGGTGGCCCGGGTGCTGCGGGACCGCTCCCTGGTGAGCACCGGCCGCCAGGAATCCGACCGCCTCGTGTTCACCATCGATCCCCTTCGGCACACGGAAAATCTCGGGGAACTGGAGGCCCGGTACCGGACCTGGGCCCAGCGCTTCGACCTCGAATACGCCGGACCGTGGGCCGTGGCCGGAGCCAAGGTCAGATGACGGGCGTTGTGTACTGGGGCGTGAACAACATCTTTGAAGTGCAGACCAACGCCGGCCCCCTGGAATGCCGCCTCAAGGGAAAAGTGCTCAAGGGTGTCGAGGAGAGCTACAACCCCCTGTCCCCCGGGGACCGCGTGGAAGTCGAGCCCGACTTGGGACACCCGGGGAAGGGCATGATCCTCTCCCGGCTGGAACGCCGGAACTCCTACAGCCGCTGGAACAAGAAGCGTCAATGCCCCCAGACCCTGGCGGCCAACCTCGACTTGCTGGTGCTCGTGACCAGCCCCGATTCTCCTCCCTTTCGACCGAGGTTCCTCGACAGGGCCCTCGTGATGGCCCAGAGGGAAGGGCTCGCGACCCTGATTCTTGTCAACAAGTGTGACCAGAAGCTTTCGGAGGACGCCGAGGACAGGCTGGCCACCTACCAGGACCTCGACTGGGACGTGCACCTCTGTTCTGCGGTCACGGGCCAGGGCATCGACGAGCTGCGGGAGCATTTGGACGGCCTCACCTGCGCCCTGGTGGGACAGTCGGGGGTCGGCAAATCCAGCCTCATGAACGCCCTCCACCAGGGAAGCCGTCAGCGCGTGGGAGAGCTTTCCGCCAAGTACAACCGGGGAAACCACACCACCAATTTCTCCCTCCTGGAACCCTGGCCGTCGGGCGAGGGCGGCATCATCGATACTCCGGGGGTCCGGGAGCTAGAGGTCTACGGGGTCGAACCGCCCCAGCTGGCCTTCCTCTACCCGGAGTTTCAACCCTACCTGGGTCAATGCGCCTTTTCGGTGTGCACCCACATCCGGGAACCCGGGTGCGCGGTCCTTAAGGCCCTCGAGGCCGGGGATATCCACCCGGACCGGTGGGACAACTACCAGAAGCTCTATTTGGAGCTCCAGGAGGCCGCCCGGTGGACGTAACCACACTCGACACCCTGGAGTTCCCGCGGATTCTCGCCCAGGCCGCGGGGTTCTGCATGACCGAGGAGGGGCGGGAGCAGCTGGTCCTGGATCCCGTTCTCACCGATCGGGCCTCCCTCGAGGCCCTGAAGGCCGAGGTGAAGCCCTGGCTGGAACTGCTGACCCGGTCCGGTGACCTCCCCGCCAGCGACTTCCCCGCGGTGGCCCGAGCCCTGGAGCGCTGCGCCCCCGAGGGTGCCTCCCTTGAGGGACGGGAACTTAAGGGCCTGGCGCGCTACCTGACCTCGGCGGCCGACTGGAAGCGGTTTCTAGCCGCGTCGGAGGTGGCTGGACTGGCGACCTGGGCCCTGAGGCTGGGGGACTTCTCGGCGCTGGCCCAGCGTCTGCATCGGGTCCTCGACGGGGACGGGGCGGTCATCGAGGACAACGTGCCGGCCTTGGTCCACCTGCGGGGAGAGATTACCCGCAGCCGCACCGACATCGACCTGACGGCGAAAGCTCTGCTGCGCGATCCGGCCCACCGCGAGTTCTGGCAAGATACGGCCACCCAAAAGGACGGACGAACCGTCCTTCCCCTCAAGGCGAACTTCAAGGGCCGGGTCGCGGCAGTGGTCCACGAAGCCTCGGCTTCGGGCCAAACCCTGTTTGTGGAACCTTACGAACTCGTCGAGAAGAACAACCGGCTGGCCGAGAACCAGTCGGCCTGGAGGACCGAGCTCCTCAAGCTGCTGAGGGAGCTGACGGCGGCGGTGCGCGAACGGCGCGACGAGCTCAAGGTCCTGGTTGAGAATTTGACGAGGCTCGACCTCCTCTGGGGACGGGCCCGCTGGGGACACAGCGTCCGGGGCTCCCTCGTCCAGGCGGCCAAACTCGGTCTTCCTTGGGCCCTCCTCCAGGCGAGGCATCCGCTTCTGGGGACTTCGGCCGTCCCCATCGACCTCCGGGTGCCTTCGGAGACGTCCATTCTTCTTTTGTCGGGGCCGAACACCGGAGGAAAGACCGTCAGCCTCAAAACCGTGGGTCTCCTTAGCCTTCTTCATCAGTTTGGACTGCCCATCCCCGCCGCGCCCGAGACCGTTCTGCCGGTGTGGGACGGCGTGTGGACGGACATCGGCGACCACCAAAGCCTCGATCAGGCCCTGTCCACCTTCTCCAGCCACATGAAGCGCATGGCTCAGATCTTCGGCGGAACGACCGCCCACTCCCTGGTCCTCCTCGACGAGATGGCCAGCGGCACCGACCCTCTGGAGGGGGGCGCCCTGGGCATGGCCTTCCTGGACAGGTTCCTGGAAACCTCCGTGACGGTCTTCGGGACGACGCACCACGGCGCCTTGAAAAACTACGCCTACACCCGGACCGGGGTCCGCAACGCCTCGGTGGAGTTTGACGAACGCTCGGGCCGTCCGACCTACCGCATCCTCCCCGACGTCCCCGGTCCCAGCCACGCCCTCGAGACCGCCGTCAGGGTAGGCATTCCCGAAGACATCGTCCACCGGGCCCGGGCCATCCTAGAGGGAGGCGAGACCGACGTGGCGTCGGTGATCCGGAGTCTCCAGGAGAAGCAGCTCGAGCTCAAGGCCCGGGAGGACGAGGTGGCCCAAAAGGAACGGGACTTCCGGGAAGACCGGCGCAGCACCGACCTGCTCCGACTGAAACTGAGGCAGAAGGAATCCGAGCTCAAGCAGGTGGGTCTGGGCGAGATCAACCGGTTCCTGTCCGAAAGCCGGCGCGAGTTTGAGCGTCTCGTGAAGGAGATTCGGGAGGGCGAGCTGACCACCGAGAGGATCAAGGAGGTCCGGGCCTTCCTCGACGCCAAGGCCCAGGACCTCGGCGCCGAGCGCGAGGCCCTCGAGGCCGAAGAGCTCGACCTGGCCCGGGAGGAGGCCCCCCCCGAAGCGCCCCCGGCCGGAAAGGCGGTGCTGGGTTTTGCCGAGGGCCGTGACGTCTACGTGGAGCCGGGAAACAAGCGGGGAACCCTGGTCAGGCGGGCCGGCAAGGGAAAGTGGGTGGTGGCCCTGGGGTCGGTCCGCCTGACCCTCGAGGAGGCCAAGCTTCGGGTCGTCCAGGTCCAATCCCGAGAAAAGAAGAAGGTGGAGTTCCAGGGAAATTTCATCGGTCCCGACGAGCCCCCGGCCTTCAGCCTCGACCTCCGAGGCTTCCGGCTGGAAGAGGCACGCCAGGCCGTGGAGAAACAGCTCGACCGGGCGCTCCTGGCCGGGCTGCAGGAGTTCTCCATCGTCCATGGTCTAGGGGAAGGGGTGCTTCAGAAGGGCGTGCAGGACTACTTGAGGGAACGCAAAGAGGTGAGGAAGTTCTTCTTCTCGCACCCCGAGGAGGGCGGCTTTGGCAAGACCGTGGTCCAGCTGTAAACTCGTTGTCCTGGCCCTACTCGTTCCCCTCCTGACGTCCTGCCTCGACCTGGCCGTCGACGTGACTTTCAACACTTCGACCGCGGGTCAGGTGAAGGTCGATGCCCTGGCTTGGCGCATGGCCCAGGACCTTCAAGTGATCGAGGGCGACGATCTTGTTCGGTTTCCCTCGTCTAGGGCCGAGTGGCAGACCCTCGTGGTCCAGATTGCCTACGCGAGGCTGGTCTCGTGGGAAGGCGCCGAAGAAGACCGGGGATTCCGGTCCACCACCATCCTGGAATTCTCCTCGTCCCGAGCCCTCGAGGGTCTCTTTGTCCTCTTCAAGCAGAAGCTGACCCTTCTGCAGGATAATCAGTCGCGATGGACCCTGACCCTCGTGCCCCAAGTGCCTCGGGTGACGGGTTCCCCTTCGGAAACCCGCCAGCTCTGGGCGGCGCTCTGGGGGACCACCGTGTGGACCTTCGGCTTCACGCCGCCGGGCCGGCCCCGAAGCGAGGACAAGATCTCCCTGGCCGACCTGGCGGCTGCGGAGCCGCCCAAGGATTGGACCCTGACTTGGGGAGGCCAGACGCCTTGAGCAAGCCCCTTCTCCCACAAGATTTTGTCCCCAGAAAGGTCGGGTTGACGCCCCCGGGGCCCTGGACTATCTTGAGACCCAAGCCAGTCATGAAACCCCATCGTTCCCTCCTTCTCGTTTGTCTTCTCCTCGGCGCAGGCCCCCTGGTGGCCCAGGCCGCCTCCGAACCGGACCACCTCCCCTCGTGGGTGCTGTATGGGCTGGGTCAGCAGGCCTTCGAGCAGAAGCGCTACGGCGACGCTACCGTGTATTTCCGGCGGGCCGTGGACCAGAGGGGGATCTATCCCGAGGCCGAGGCGGCTCTGGCCCAAATCGCGTCCCAGGGAGAGGGTTTGGCTCTCCAGGAGCTCCAGCTCCAGAAGGCCCTGGACGAACGGGGACTCCTCCAGGTTCCCGACGACAGGTACGCGCTTCTGTACGCCCTGGCCGACCTGAGGCTGAGGATGGATACGGGCAAGAGCGTGGAAAAGGGAGAGGCGGCCCTCGAGACGTGGAGGGAAATCCTGAAGGACGACGCCGCCTACCAGGGCGTCAACCAGGCGGGCGGCCTGGATGGGTACTACAACGCCCTCATGGCCAAGGCGTCGATCGTCAACCTGAAGACGGCCACCGAACCCAGCATCACGAAGAATCTGATCGGAATCAATCGGCTGCTCTACCTGTACCGGCATCCCCTGGGGTTCTCCCTCCGGGCCCACCAAGAGATCGCGGCCCTGTCGGTGACCAACAGGGCCTACAAAGTGGCCATCGGACACAGCCTGTTCGCCCTGGTGGGTATCTTCAGCACCGTCGTGGAGCAGGTGAGGGCCCTCCATCCGGACTACGTATTCCGCAATCTCGACGAGCTGTTTGCCGTGCCCACCTCCGAGGTGTACCTGGGGAAGCCCGTGGGGAGCCAGGGGGCCACCCACGCGGGAAGCCCCAACCCCGGCTGGTTTGTGAAATACCAGCCCATCTGGGACTACCTGAGGTCAGCGGGCACTTTGAAAACGTTTGACACGCTGCTGGCGGCCCTGGGGGGCCTGGCCCAGGAAGAAAAACTGATGGGAACTCCCCCGGATCAGCGTCCGGTCAAGGAGGTCATCGCCGAGGTCCAGCACTGGCGAGGACTCCTGTTCCCATCCGCACAGGGGAAGTCCCGTGGATAAGCTGATCATCAAAGGGGCCCGGGAGCACAACCTCAAGAACATCGACCTTGAGCTGCCCCGGGACAAACTCATCGTCATCTCGGGGAAGAGCGGGTCGGGGAAATCGTCCTTGGCCTTCGACACCATCTATGCCGAGGGGCAGCGCCGCTACGTCGAGAGCCTGTCGGCCTACGCCCGTCAGTTCTTGGGGCGCCTCGACAAGCCGGACATCGACTCCATCGAGGGCCTTTCCCCCGCCATCTCCATTGAGCAGAAGACGACTCACAGAAATCCCCGGTCCACCGTGGGCACGGTCACCGAGATCTACGACTACTACCGTCTTCTGTTTGCCCGGATCGGCAAGGCGCAGTGCCCCGAGTGCGGCAGACCCATCGAAAAGAAGTCCGTCGACCAGATTGTCGATGACGTGAACGCCTTCCCCGAGGGGACGAAGCTGACGGTGCTCTCTCCCGTCGTTCGGGGCAAGAAGGGTGAGCACCTCAAGATCCTGGAAGACGCCCGACGGCTGGGGTACCAGCGCGTGAGAGTCGACGGTCAGATCCAGAGCCTCGAGGACGAGATCCTCCTGGACAAGAAGAAGAAGCACTCCCTCGAGGTGGTGGTCGACCGCATCGTCGCGGGCCCCGAGCAGCGGGGGCGCCTCGCCGAAGCCGTCGAGGCCGCCCTGTCCATGGCCGAGGGTCAGGTGATCGTTGTCGAGAAGAAGGAGGAGGCGGAAGCCGAGCATTTCTTCAGCGAGAAGGGAAGCTGTCCCGACCACCCCGAAGTGAACTTTCCCGACCTGGAGCCCCGGCTCTTCTCGTTCAACAACCCCTTCGGAGCCTGCCCGGCCTGCAGTGGCCTCGGGGTCACCATGGAGTTCGACGCCGACCTCATCATTCCCGACCGGCGGCTTTCGTTCAACGAAGGCGGCGTGGTCCCCTACAACCCCGACGCCAACTGGCACCGGTCGTGGTTCGAGGCCCTCAGCCGTTCCCTCGGGTTCAGCCTCGATACCCCCATCGAAGACCTCCCGGTGGCCGTCCTCGACGCCATGCTCCACGGTACCGACAAGGCCATCGAAGTCGTGTACCAGAACACCGCGGGGACGGGCAAGTTCGAGTACTCCAGCCAGTTCAAGGGCATTTTGAAGGACCTGCGTCGGCGCTACCTGGAAACCACCAGCGACGGCATCAAGCAGTGGCTGGAGAAGTTCATGGTCCAGAAGCCCTGCGAAACCTGCGGGGGAAAGCGTCTGAGGCCCGAGTCTCTCTCGGTCTACGTCGGCGGGACCAACATCCACGACCTGAGCCAGCAGACCATCGGCGACACCATGGA
>JAHFSN010000403.1 GCA_023265735.1 Spirochaetaceae bacterium
GCTGGTGAGAAACTCGTACGACCAGGAGATCGCGTCCTTCTTGAAGTAATCGCCCAGGGACCAGTTTCCGAGCATCTCAAAAAACGTCAAGTGGCTGGGATCGCCCACATCTTCGATGTCGCCGGTACGCACGCACTTCTGGACGTCGGTGAGGCGGGTGCCCAGGGGGTGCTTCTCTCCCAGGAGGTAGGGAACCAAGGGCTGCATCCCCGCCGTGTTGAACAGCACGGTGGGGTCATTCTCGGGGATAAGGCTCTTGCCCGAGATCACGGCGTGGCCCTTGGTTTGGAAGAATTCGAGGTATTTTCGGCGAAGTTCGGCAGCGGTCATAGTGGCGGAATTATAGCCAAACCCCCGTCCTATGACAATCTCGACCCTCGAAGTCTGTGGTGAGCCACCCGGAGGGGTCCATCTTGTGAGAAAATGCTGAGCCCTCGGAATTTTCGAGCCATTTTTCCAGGAGCGCGGTATTCTATCCCCATGAACTCGCGTCCCTTTGGCCCCTACTGCGTTGCGCTGGTGACCCCGTTTACGAACGAGGGTGAATTGATGGAAAAAGCCGTGAAGGGCCTCGTTGGGCACCTCAAATCTGAGGGAGTCCCGGCGTTTCTCGTTTCCGGATCCACGGGAGAACAGCACTCCATGACCGTCGACGAGAGGACGAACCTCTACCGATGGGCGGTTCAGGAAGCCGGCCCCCTGGCGGTATACGCGGGCGTTGCGGCGGTACGAACCAGCGACGCGGAAACCCTTGCCAAGGCCGCCGAGAAGGCGGGAGCCCGGGGCATCCTCCTCGGGTTTCCGCCCTACGTCAGGCTCACGGCCTACGACGCCCGGGCTTACGTCGCCCGGGTTTGCGCCGTAACCAAACTCCCCCTCATCCTCTACAACAATCCCCTGCGCACCGCATTCGATCTGACCCCAGAGACCCTGGAAGTCCTGGTCCAGGACCATCCTTCCATTAAGGCCCTCAAGGAGGGTGGAGATGCGGCCCGGGCGTCTCGGATCAAGGGGCTTCTGGGAAAGGATTTTCAGATCTTCTCGGGGCACGACCGGACCATCGCGGCCGACTGGGCCCGGGGCTTCGACGGGCTCACCAGCATCGCCGGCAACCTCTGGCCCCGAGAGATGGCCGCCGTCGTCGAGGCCCTCGACCGGGGAAGGACCGTGGACGCCTCGGCCCTTCTGGCGCCCCTCGCCCCTCAGATTGCCGCCGTTGTGGAGCCCCAGGTTCCCGGCAGCGTCAAGTACGCCCTGCGGTTTCGGGGGTTGCCGGGGGGCTGGTGCCGGGAGCCCCTGGGACACCTGGGCCCCGAGCTGGAACAGCGCATCGAATCGGCCCTCGGAACCGAATAGTCGCTGGGGAGGGGTCGGCTAGGACTCGGCCAAGAGCTGCCGTTCCAGGTCGGCCAGCTGAAGGCGAAGGGGTGCAGCGTCGTCCGACGTGAGAATGACCGCGCCGATGAGGAGCCCCGAGAGACCGACGGACAAGGTTGAAAGGGCCACCCCGCCGGCGGTGCCCACTTGGCCATCCGAAGAAAAAGGCGCAGGGTCGGCCCGGCTGTACAGCAGGGCGCCCGTCGCCGTCCCCGCCAGCCCCAATCCCAGGCTCACCCAACCCACCGTGCGGCGGGCGAGGTTCTGGGCGTCGACCGTCCGGATCCGCTCCTTCAAGACATCGATCTGAGTTTGAAGCTCGGCCCGCCGGCTGGGCTTTTTCTCCTTCTCGACCTTCTTGACCGGTACAGGCGGGGCCTTGATCTTCAGAGAGCCCGCCAGGATCTGCCGCTCCCTGAGTCCGTTGGCCAGCATCAGCCGGTACTCACCGGGACCGAGATCTTTGGGGACCACGACCTGAATCGATGTTGGGCTTCGGGACGTGATGGCCAGAAGGACCAGCTTGCCCCCGTCACCCGCCCGAACTCCCACGATGGCCTCGGACGAGAAGTTCTCCCCCGTCAGTTCAAGGGACTGGTCCGCGCCCGTGGGCTCCAGCGTATCTGGGGACACCTGTTTGACGACGGGCTGGGGGTAGCGGACGGTGAGTTTTCCCTTGACGGTCAGGGTCTGGTCGGGCGGATTTGTTACCAGAAGGGTGTAGTTTCCGGTCTCCTCCAGGGCGGGGACCTTCAATAGGACGGTGTCGGTCTGGGAGATCTCCACGGGGAAAAGATTGCCCGACGGCGACCGAACGCTGGCGGTGGCCCCGTCGGCCAAGCCTTCGAGTTGAAGCCGTGCCGTCCCCTCCACGCCGGAAATCAAGACGGAAGGCTCCATCGATACGAGGACCGGGGGTTTGACCGCCTCAACGGGAAACGGTGTCCAGTCTCCCGGGGTTTGGGGGTTCTTGGTGATGTCGAGGGGCGTCAGCCGGATCTGGTACTGACCGGGAGCCAGGGACAGAGCTACCGAGGTAGCCCCGGCTGGCGCCTGCTCGGTGGCCACGATGGTCTGGGAGTCGTCGGCCACCTCGATCAGGTACCCGCCTGCCCCGTCGATGGGCTCCCAATGGTAGGGGATGGCCCGGGTCCCGGCGTCCTGGGCCGCAGCGGCGGAAGCGACGAGAAGAAGAATTACTGCGAATCGTTGTCGAAAAGACACCAGCCATCCCGCCTTTACTGTCAAGAATACCCCATCCCCGAGCCCTTCACCTGGGTTCATTATCGGTCGAACGAGGGGGAATTCTCGACCCCCTCCTCAAAACCCCTTCCCTAAATGACGGCGGCTTCCAGTCCCACCTCGACCATGGCGGTGAACGACCGTTCGCGTTCTTCGCTGGTGGTGTCGCCTCCGGTCACCAGATGGTCGCTGACGGTCAGGACCGCCAAGGCCTCGACACCGTGCTGGGCGGCCAGGGTGTAAAGCTCGGCGGCCTCCATCTCCACGGCAACGACGCCGAACTGGGCCCACAGCTTCCACTGGTTGGGGTCAAACGTGTAGAAGGAATCGCTGGAGACGATCTTGCCCACGTGAACGGGCAGCTGTCGGTGGCGGGCAGCCTCGTAGGCCTTGTGGAGTAGCGAGAACGAGGGAGCGGGGGCGTAGTCCATTCCCCGGAACCGCACCTTGTTGACCGCCGAATCGGTGGACGCCCACAGACCCAGGATGAGGTCGCGAACCT
>JAHFSN010000404.1 GCA_023265735.1 Spirochaetaceae bacterium
GCCTGCTCCCCGATGAGGTTGTTGAGGGCCCCCAGGTTCTGCAGGATCTGCTCGCTGGTGGCCGAGGTTTCGGACACCCCGGCGCTCTGGTCGATCACATGTTCGCTGATGGACCCGATGCCGCGGCTCACCGACGCCACCACCTGGGCCGCCGTTTCCATCCTATCGCCCAGGCTGCGGCTCGAATTCTCCAGATGCAGGGCCGTCACCGCCACGGACGAGACGCTCTCGTGGAGGTCGAGGGCCATCTGGTGGGTGGCCCGCACCAGGTCTCCGATCTCGTCCTTTCGGGCCAGACCCCGGGGATCGCCCCGGGTGGTGAGGTTCCCCTGGGCCAGCTCTTCCAGCTGGCGGATGCTGGCCCGGAGCGGGCGGACGATGGACCGGGCCAGGACGATGCCAACGAAGACGGCGACGAGAAATCCGAGGGCCGTCACCACGGACACGAGAAGGACGATCTGGCCGGTGAGGGCCTTGTTCCCGTTCTTGGCGTCCCGGGCGGCTCCCTGCTTGGCCTCGACGAGCCCATCGATGGCCTGCTGGGTCTGGACGGCGGTCTCGGTGGTGGCCTTGAGGAGGGTCCGCGCCTCGGGCAGTTTGTTGGCCTCGACCAGGGTTTGGATGGTCTCGAGGTCCTCGAAGTATTTGCCCAGGGATTCGGTGTAGGCGTCAAAGAGCTTTTGGTCCTGGTCGGCGTCGATGGCCCGGGCAAAGGCCGCCGAGGACTGGGTCTCCCCGGCCCGCAGATTGTTGATCGAGTCCAGGTAGGCCGGCCTGTCGGGGGCCGCGGCCTGGACGTAGTCCCGGATGTCGACGCGGATTCGCTGGAAATTTTCCGTCATGGTGATGAGGTGACCCAGGGGAACCGTCATGTTCCGGTACATGCCTTCGCTGACCTCGTTCTGAAACACGAGTGCCCAGACGCCGGCGACGCCCACGATAAGGCTGGTCGCGGCGATTCCCAGGAAGGCCAAGGTCAATCGGCGTCTGATCTTCATCTCATCCTCCTTGTCGGGCCTGCGTCAGAGATCGAGGCAGGCGCCGGACAAACTTTTGCGGATACACGTCGGGAAGGGGATCTTGCTCAAACGTTGGAATTCAGTTGAGCCAAGACCCCGGCGTGATGTCAACAGCAAAAGGGGAGAGAATCTGACATTTCGGTGTGTTTTTGGTCAGTATTGAGGAACGATGGCCGCAGGAGGCCATCGTTGTCCTCAGAAACCGGACCGGCCTACCGCCGGCTTACCTCTTGGGACTGGTAGATGAGCACGGCGCCCAGGATGAGGACGGCCCGGGCCACGTACTGCCAGTACTCGTCGATGTTGAGGAGGGTCATGCCGTTGAGGATGATCTCCAGGAACATCACCCCAATGAAGGTTCCCCAGATCCGGCCCTTGCCGCCCATGAGGCTGACGCCACCGATGACGCAGGCGGAGATCACGGTGAACTCCCAGCTCTGGCCCACGGTGGGGTTCCCGGCCTGGATCTGGCTGGACACCATGAGGGCCGCCAGCACCGCGAACACCGTGGTGAGGGCCAGGACCACGATCCGCACCCGCAGGACGTTGATCCCCGACAGCCGGGCCGACTCCGCGTTCCCGCCGATGGCGTACACCGCCCGGCCGAACACCGTGTACCGGGAGAGCACCCAGGTGACCCCGAACACCAACAGGAACACCGCCGCCTGGAAGGGGATGCCGAACACGAACCCGCTGCCGAAGAAGTTGAACCACTCGGGGTAGGGGGTCACGGGGAAGCTGTTGGTCAGGAGGTAGGCGCCGCCCCGGAGGGCCGCCATCCACGCCAGGGTAGTGATGAACGTGGGCACGTTGAACCGGTGGCGGATCCAGCCGGTGAAGCTCCCCACCAGGAACCCCAGGATGAGGCTGACCACCACGGCCAGGGGGATGGAGACCTCGGGCACCCAGCCCGCGGTGCCCAGGTCTTGGACGAGGACGGCCGTGAGGCAGCCGAAGAACGCGATGGCCGACCCGACGCTCAGGTCGATCTCCCCGAGGATGATCACAAAGGTCATGCCGAAGGCGATGATGCCCGTGGTCGAGGCGTTCCTCAGGATGTTGAGGAAGTTGTCCCAGGTCGCGAACCCGGGGGCGAAGGCCATCAGAAACACGACGATGGCCACGAGGATGAACTCCAGGGCCAGGTCTTGAAGGCGGAATTGGGGTGAGGTCATGCTGTGGTTTCTCCCATGCACAGGGCGTACAGTTGTTCGAGTCCCGTGGTCTCCGGGGCTACTTCGCCGGTCAAACGTCCGGCTTCCATGATGAGGACCCGGTGGCAGACTTCGAGGAGCTCCTCGAGCTCCGACGAGACGAAGACCACGCTCAGGCCCTGGCGGCTCAGGTCCCACATGATCTGAAAGATCTGCTGCTTGGCCTGGACGTCGATGCCCCGGGTGGGTTCGTCGAAGAACACCACGGTGGGCTGGGTATTGAGCCAGTTGCCCACCACCACCTTCTGCTGGTTCCCCCCCGACAGGGACGAAACCGGGTTCTCGGGGTCGGCGAGCTTGATCTGGAGCTCCCGGGTCCAGCGCTCCACCACCGGGGCCTGGCTCCGCTTGCTGATCATGCCCCGGCGGCCGAGGCTGCCGAGGCTGGCGTAGCAGAGGTTGTCGCGGATGGAGAGGATCTGGATCAGCCCCTCGTCCTTGCGGTTCTCGGGGGTCATGGCCAGGCCGTGTTTCTTCATGACCGGGATAGACGGTCGGGTGATCTTCGTCCCATTGAGGATGACCTTTCCGGCGTCCACGGGGTCGGCCCCGAAGATGCCCCGGAGGAGCTCGGTGCGGCCGGACCCCAGCATGCCGGCGATGCCCAGCACTTCGCCCGACCGGACCGAGAAGCTCACGTTGTCGTACTTGCCGTGCCGGGTCAGGCCCCGGACCTCGAGCCTGTGGTCTTGGCCCACCGGCAAGTCGTCGGGGCGGCGCTGAAGGGTGGTCTCCCCAAACATCATGTAGACGATGACCCTGGGCGACGCCTGGTCGATGGGGATGGTGCCGATGAACCGGCTGTCCCGCAAGACGGTGACGTAGTCGGCGATGCCCCGGATCTCCCCCAGCTTGTGGGTGATGAAGATGACGGCCACGCCCT
>JAHFSN010000405.1:0-1477 GCA_023265735.1 Spirochaetaceae bacterium
ACGAGCCAGCCTTGCATCCAGTGCTACGGAGCCCTCATCTGGTCGGGTGTCGCCAGGGTCCTCGTGGGGGCCCGGGGGAGCGACGTGGAGACCCTGGTCGGATTCGACGAAGGCCCCGTGCCCGAGGATTGTGTCGGACAGTGGGCCAAGCGCGGCATCGAGGCCCGGGTCGACGTGCTGCGCAGCGAGGCCTGTGCGGTGCTGAAGGCGTACAAGCAGAGCGGCGCCCCGGTGTACAACAGCGAGATCAACCGCAAGGCCTGACCCTCTCATCCGGTCCTAGTCGACGTAGCGGTCCACCACCGACTTCCACTCCCCGGAGGCCTTCAGCCGGTGAACCACGGCTTTCAGACCGTCGTTCACCGCAGCCCCCACCCCGAAGGAAGAAACCAGCCACAGCTCCTCGGTCCTCAGAACCAGGGGGAAGACTCGTAGCTTTCCGGCAAAGGGGGGTTGGGCCAGGGCCTGGTGGACCGCGATGTCCTGGTAGAGGAAGAAGCGCCCCCGTCGGGACAGCAGCTTCCCCAGATTCTGTTCCACCGTGACGGCGCCATCATCGGCGACCAACCCCAGCGATTGGATGTAGGTTCCCAGCTGAGAACCGAACACGGTCAGGAGGGGACCTTTGCCGGCCACCCTTTTCAGGTCGTCGACGCCGCGCAGGGTCACCTGGTCGTCGGCGCGTCCCACGATGACATAGTGAACGGAGTAGAGGGGTTCGAGATACCGGCAGATTTGCGCCCTCTCGGGGTTACGCAGGAGGGCAAAGTACACGTCGACGCTTTGACTGCTCAAACCCAGCTCGATTCGCTTGAGGGAGACAAACTGGGTCGGCCGGAGGAATCGGAAGTTCGAGTTCTTCTCGATCAGGTTCATCAGGTCCACGCAGATCCCCCCGAAGGTTCCGTCGGCGTGACGCACCACCTTCGAGGCTGTGTCCTGGAAGGCGGTCCTCAGCCAGAGCAGCTCCGCCGAGGCGGGAACCGTACCCGAGACGAGGACGCCCAGCAATAGGACCCATCGCAGAGATCTTCCCACACTAGTAACTGTAGTCGGGGCGGGAGGAAAGTCAAAAAAACAATGGCCTCAGGGCGGCCGGCCACCGGAGAAGGTCCTTCGCGGTCTAGAGGGTCCCCCCCTGATGCTTCAGGCGTTTACTGAGGGCCTGGGGGCTGATACCCAACAGCTTGGCGGCCGAGGATTGGTGCCCGTTGGTCCTCCTGAGGGCGTCTTGTACCAAGGAGGAGATCGCCTGCTGAATCGTCGGGATTTCCAAAGAGTCGCGGGGGGCCAGCTCGGAAGCTTGGGCGGGCCGCGAAGGCGTCCCGAGCAGGCCTTCGAGGACCGCCTGATCGATGACGGGCCCCCGGGTGACGGCCTTGGCCCGGAGAAGCAGTCCCCGAAGCTCCCTCACGTTTCCGGGGAACGAGTACAACCCCAGAACCGCCAGGGCGCCAGGTGTCAGGGTGACAGCCGG
>JAHFSN010000405.1:1487-3106 GCA_023265735.1 Spirochaetaceae bacterium
GGGATGTCTTCCTTCCGATGCCGCAACGGGGGAATATCGATCCGGTAGGTGGAGAGACGGTAGAGGAGATCCCGGCGGAACTGCCCCGCCTGGGCCCTGTGCTCAAGATCCATGTTTGTGGCGGCCACAATCCGAGCCTCGCTCCGTCGGGGCAGGTCGGTTCCCAGGGGAAAATACTCGCGGTTCTCCAAAAACCGGAGGAGCTTCACCTGCGACTGGGGACTGAGGTCGCCGATCTCGTCCAGGAAGAGGGTACCCCCGCCCGCCTGGTGGATCAGCCCCCGGCGAGGCTCGTCGGCCCCCGTGAAGGCGCCTTTCACGTGGCCAAACAACGTGTCGGATACCAAGAGATCTTCCAGGCCACCCAGGTTGGTGGCCACGAACGGTCCACTCACACCGCTGCTGTTGTGGATGGCCCGGGCGAAGAGCTCCTTCCCCGTGCCCGTTTCCCCCTGGAGCAAAATGGGCTCGTCGGAGTTGGCCACGGCCTCGATGAAGCGAAAGAGACTCTGCATCTTGCCGTTCAGGGTCAGGATATCGGAGAAGTGGTCCGGGTTCCTCAGATCGGTGGCCTGGAGGCCGTCCCGGAGGGCGGCGATCTTGCGGTCCTTCTTGCTGGACTCGAGGGCCCTCTTCACGCTGTTCACCAGCCGCGCAGGGTCCCCTCCCTTCACGACGTAGTCGTAAGCGCCCGCGCTGATGCATCGAACCGCCGAATCGATGTCCGAAAGGGCCGTGACAATCACCACGGGGACGTCGGGGTGGTCCGACTGCAGCCGAGACAAAACGCTCTCTCCGGAAAGGTCCGGCAGGCCTAGATCCAGAAGTACGGCGGCAAAGGGTTTGAGGTCCATCTGCGCCAGGGCTTCTTGGGCCGTCGCCGCCGTCTCGCACCTGAGCTGAAGGCTATCTTCGAGAATCGTGGAAGTGCTCCTTAGAATGGAGAGATCATCGTCCACCAGGAGAATCACATCAGCGCGGGAACCCATCGGGCCGCCCCCCTTTGTCATTGTTGTGTACCTCCCTGGAAAAGGCAAAAACCGTGCCCACTGAATGGCGGAAGTTTTCACCCTACCATTTCAACTTTTGTTAAGATACATCAACTTTGATTGATATTCTGAGCGGCCCAGAGAAATAATCCGGCCATTTCTGCTGGCATGAAATTTGCTTAATGCCCGTGAACTCAGGTGGAAGTTAGTGTTGGCAAATAAGTTGATGGACCAGGAACCCGGAGGAAATTAATGGAGGGAGCCAACTCACACCCCCGGCGGCCCGGCGCACTCCTTGTGACTCTGATCCTCTCGTTGCTCCTGGGGTGCTCGCAACCCCTGCCCCTCAGCCCCGACACGAAGGCCTTTGTCGAGTCAGGGCTGTCTCAAGTTCTTCTCAAGTCTGTGTCGTTCTCGAATGCCGATGGGACGACCGGATATATTCCGTCGGGGACGCCGGTGACGGCGACCCTGGCCATCATCAACCCTAAGAACATGGCCGTGAGCTACAACCTGACAAGCAGCCTTGGGGCGAGCTACTTCCTGTCGGGTCCGACACTCACGGTGGTGAGTCCCACGAGCGTTTCCATCGCTTTCACGCTCGACACCACGGCGGAACACAAGGACTTG
>JAHFSN010000406.1 GCA_023265735.1 Spirochaetaceae bacterium
ACCCAGGCCACCCTCGTCCTCCCCGAAGGCAGCACCGTGTACGGCTCGGGTCATTGGACCGTCACCATCCCCCTGGTTCTCCCGACCGCTGAAGCTGAGCAACCTTGACAGTGTCCCAATGTGCCCTTAGAATAAAACAGCATTTCATAGAGTGAAACGCGGAGGCCCCATGGACAAGGAAGAGGTTCTGTCACGGATTCGGGAAACTGGGGTCGTCGCCGTGGTGCGAGCCGAGTCATCCGACCAGGCGGCCCAGATCGCCGAGGCCTGCCTGGCCGGGGGCGTGAGCTGCATCGAAGTGACCTTCACGGTTCCCCAGGCCCACCGGGTCATCGCCGACCTCCGCCGCCGGTTCGGCGACCACGAGATTCTCCTGGGGGCGGGCACCGTCCTCGACCCCGAAACCGCCCGCATCGCCATCCTCGAGGGTGCGTCGTACGTGGTGAGCCCCGCCTTCGACGCCGAGACCGTTCGCCTCTGCCATCGCTACCGGGTCGCCTGTATGCCCGGGGCCAGCACCATCCGTGAAGTCATCACGGCCCTGGAGTCCGGGGTCGACATCATCAAGGTCTTCCCGGGGGAGCTGGTAGGGCCGGCCTTCGTGAAGGCCGTGGCGGGACCCCTTCCCCAGGCTCGGCTCATGCCCACCGGCGGCGTTTCGGTGGGCAACGTGGGTGAATGGATCGCCGCGGGCGCCGTGGCCGTGGGGGCGGGAAGCTCCCTCACCGCCGGTGCCAAGACAGGCGACTGGGCCGGGGTCACCGCCACCGCCCGTCAGTTCATCGAAGCGGTGAAAGCCGCACGGTCCAGGAAGTAAGGAGGACCCCATGTCCCGAGTCGTGACGTTTGGCGAGATCATGCTCCGGCTCAAGTCCCCGGAGCACGAGAGGCTGTTCCAGTCTCCGTCCCTGGAGGCGACCTTTGGAGGAGGGGAGGCCAACGTGGCCGTATCTCTTTCGCTTCTAGGCCGGTCGGCCTCGTTTGTCACCGTGCTCCCCGACAACCCTTTGGCTGATTCTGCCCTCCGGCAGCTGCGGCGGTACGGCGTCGACGTCACGGGGGTTCGCCGAAGTAAGACGGGACGCCTGGGGATCTATTTCCTCGAGACCGGCGCCAACCAGCGAGCCTCGACCGTCGTGTACGACCGTGAAGGCTCGGCCATCAGCCAAGTTCGACCCGGCGACCTCAACTGGGCCGCCCTCTTCCTGGGGGCCCAATGGTTCCACGTCACCGGCATCACTCCCGCCCTCTCCCTCTCGGCGGCCGAGACCACCCTCGAGGCCCTGAAGTCGGCCCGGGCCCAGGGCCTGGCCGCCAGCCTCGACCTCAACTATCGGAAGAAACTCTGGAACTACGGCAAAAAGCCCACCGAGGTCATGCCCGAGCTGGTCCGCCATGTCGACGTCCTCGTGGCCAACGAGGAGGACATCCAGATGGCTCTCGGCCTGGAGGTCGAGGCAGGTCACGGGACCCCCATCGAAGTCTACCGGGCCCTCACGCTCCGGGTCCGCGAAGCGTACCCCAACCTCAAGGCCGTGGCCGTCACCCTCCGGGACAGCCGGTCGGCCGACCGCAATGGGTGGTCCGCTGTCCTGAGCACCGCCGAGGGTTTCCTGGTCAGCCGGTCCTACGAGATCGACGACATCGTGGACCGGGTGGGGGGCGGAGACAGCTTCAGCGCGGGCCTCATCTTCGGCCTCATCGAATGGCCCAACGACCCGACCCGGGCCCTCGAATTCGCCACCGCCGCCAGCTGCCTGAAGCACAGCATCCCCGGGGATTTTAACCTGGTGACCCGGGCTGAAGTGGAGGCCCTCGTCCAGGGCAACGCCACAGGTCGGGTTCAGAGATAGTAAGGAGAAGCCCATGAAACTCGAAGTTCGCTACGGCCACCATCCCCACGACGTGAAAGAGTACGACACGGAACGGCTGCGGCAGGAATTCCTGGTCGAAAAGGTGTTTATCCCCGGCCAGATTTCTCTCACGTACACCCACGTGGACCGCGTTGTCTTTGGCGGGGCCGTCCCCACCGACGCGCCCCTGGTTTTGGTGGGCGGAAAGGAATTCGGCACCGATGTCTTCCTGGAACGCCGGGAACTCGGCCTCATCAACATCGGTGGTCCCGGCTCCCTGACCATCGACGGTGTCGTCCATCCCATGGTCAAGGGCGATGGATTCTACGTGGGCCGCGGCACCGCCTCGGTCACCTTCGCCAGCCAGGACCCCCAAAATCCCGCCCAGTTCTACCTGGCCAGCGCCCCGGCCCATCAGACCTACCCCACGGTGAAGATCGAGTTCTCGAAGGCGAACCCCCGGAAGGTGGGCTCCCCCGAGACGGCCAACCAGCGCACTATCTACCAGTACGTGAACCCCGCGGTGTGTCCCAGCTGCCAGCTGGCCATGGGGATGACCATCCTCGAGCCGGGCAGCGTTTGGAACACCATGCCGTGCCACACCCACGAGCGCCGCATGGAGGTCTACCTCTACTTCGACATGGCCCCCGAGGCCCGGGTCTTCCACCTCCAGGGGCAGCCTTCCGAGACCCGGCACCTGGTCGTGGCCGACCGCCAGGCCGTCATCAGCCCCTCGTGGTCCATCCACTCCGGTGTCGGCACCGGCAGCTACACCTTCATCTGGGCCATGGCCGGCGAGAACCAGAACTTCGACGACATGGACGCCGTGAAGCCCGAAACCCTGAAGTGACAAGGAGTACAGCATGAGTGTCTTGGATCGATTTAGCCTGAAGGGAAGGGTGGCCCTCGTGACCGGGAGTTCCACCGGCCTGGGCCAAGGCATGAGCGAGGCCTTTGCCGAAGCCGGGGCTTCGGTGCTGGGGGTCGACTACGTCGCCTCGGACGAGACCCAGGTGCGTATCGAGGCCGCGGGGGGCCGGTTCCAGTTCGTGGTGGCCAACCTGATGACCCTCGAGCCCCTGGCCGGGTTAGTCGACCAGGCCGTCCAGGCCTTCGGCCGCCTCGACATTTTGGTCAACAACGCCGGCATCATCCGGCGTCACGACCTCATTGATCTCTCAGAGAAGGATTGGGACGATGTCCTCGACCTCAACCTGAAGACCGTGTTCTTCCTGAGCCAGAAGG
>JAHFSN010000407.1 GCA_023265735.1 Spirochaetaceae bacterium
GTAGGTTTCAGCCAGGGGGGCATCTTAGCGTCAAGCGTTGCCCTGACCGAACCGGACCAGGTCAACTCGGCGGCCCTCATGAGCAGCCGAATCCTCCCCGAAGTTCTGTCCCAGGCCGCGGCCACGGATCGGGTGGCCGCGACGTCGTACCTCATTGCCCACGGCACCCAGGACCAGGTCCTTCCTGTCCACCATGCCCGGGAATCCCGGCGGGTCCTCCAGTCGTTCGGGCTGGAACCGGAGTACCGGGAGTTCCCCATGGCCCACACGGTCACGCCGGAAAGCCTGGCGTGGGTGGCGGGCTGGATCAACCGACCCTAAAGGACTTGGCCAGACCCGAGAAGTCGTTGTCGACCCCCCAGGAATCGAGGATGAGGCTCACGGCACCCCGGTGGTGGGTCTGGTGGTTGAACAGATGGAACAGCATCCCCGCCCGGGGGACCGTCAGTTCCTCGTTCTGGACGTTGACGTAGGAAAAGGGAAGGTCGAGGACTGTCTCGTCCAGAGCCTCGGTCAGCTCAACCCACAGATCATCAAGACGGCTGCGGAGGTCCACGTACTCCTGCCAGGTGCCAAAGGCCGGGGTCGGCGGAGCGGGGACGGGAAGGCTCAGAACCTTGGCCGCCCAGGCCTCGGGCCCCCAACCCAGATCCGCGAAGCGTCTCAGCCAGCGGCAGTCGGCCGAAATGACGTGGTCCAGAAGGGCCCGGAGGGTACCGAAGTACGATCCGCTTGGTTCTTCCCATCGAGAGGCGAAGGGAGCCAGGCAATTCTCTAGGTTTCGGTTGGCCCTCAGCGAATAGCGGGCCCAGGTTTGCACGGCGAAGGGATTTCCATACCGCCAATTTACCCTATAATCCCTGGCATGCCAGCCATCATCGTCGACCATGTCCACAAGAGCTACGAGGAATTTCGGGCCGTCAACGACGTCAGTTTTCGGGTCGAAACAGGGGAATTCTACGGCCTGCTCGGTCCCAATGGCGCCGGGAAGTCGAGCCTGATGCGAATGCTCTACAACAAGACGGAGAGGACGTCGGGCACCATCGAAGTGCTGGGATTTGACCCGGCCCGCGACGAACTTTCCATCAAGTACCTTTCGGGCATCGTGCCCCAGGACGACAACCTTGACGTCGACCTCGACGTGGAGACCAACCTTCAGGTCTACGCCAACTTCTACGGATTGGCGGCCCGGGCCGCCCGGGAGCGGATCCACGAACTCCTGGACTTCCTGGAACTGAGCGAGAAGAAGAGGGCCAAAATCCGTGAGCTTTCCGGGGGCATGCGGAGGCGCCTCATCATCGCCAGGGCCCTGCTCAACAATCCCCAGCTCCTCATCCTCGACGAACCGACCACGGGCCTCGATCCCCAGGTCAGGCACCTCATCTGGGACAAGCTCCGGCTTCTGAAGAAACAGGGGCTGACCCTGATGCTCACCACCCACTACATGGAGGAGGCCTTCCAGCTCTGTGACCGCCTCGCCATTGTCGACCGGGGAACCAAGGTCTTGGAGGGGAAGCCCATTGACCTCGTGAAGGGCCACATCGAGGCGTACGTCCTGGAAATCATCCAGCGGGAGGCGTCGGCCCGGCTCACCTATCAGGGACCCGTCCGCCGGGAAACCATCCAGGACCGGGTGCTGTTCTTCAGCGATTCGGCGGCCGAGCTGGAAGCCATCGCCGGGGGCCTGAGTCCCGGAGACTTCTATCTTCGCCAATCCAACCTCGAAGACGTGTTCCTCAAGACCACCGGGAGGTCCCTCCATGAATAGCGTGCCCATTCCTTCCTGGCCCCGCCGCGTGGCCTCCGTGTGGTGGCGCCACGTCCGGGTCTATTCGTCCAGCCTCTTCAGCAACGCCTTGCCCCCGTTTGTGGAGCCGCTCATTTTTCTGGCGGGCATTGGGCTGGGACTGGGCAAGTACATCGTCAGCATGGACGGCGTCCCCTACATCCAGTTCCTGGCGGTGGGTCTGGTCCTGACGAGTTCCATGTACACGGCCAGCTTTGAAAACACCTTCGGCACCTTCATTCGTCTCGAGTTTGACAAGGTCTACGACGGCATGCAGGCCGCCAGCCTCACGGTGAGGGACTTGATGGTGGGAGAGCTTCTGTTTACAGCCACCAAAGGGGCCTTCTTCGCCTCGGCGGTCCTGGCCATCCTGGCGTGCTTTGGGCTTGTGACCAGCCCAGGGATGCTCTGGGGAATCCCCCTGGGGTTCCTGACTGCGGGGATGTTCGGGGCCTTGGCCATGCTCGTCACAAGTTTCGTGACCAACATCAACCATTTCAACTTCTATTTCACGCTCTTCATCAGCCCGCTGTTCTTCTTCAGCGGCGTGGTCTTTCCCCTCAGCCAGCTTCCCGAAGGTGTCCGCTGGCTCGCCGGGGTTGTCCCCTTGACCCATCCTGTGGAGCTCCTCCGGGCGGCTGCGGGGGGCCACAGCGAGTTCGGCGTCGTCTGGAACCTCGTCTACTTGGTGCTCTTCGTCCCCCTGGTAGGCTGGGCGGCGGTCCGGAGGATGCGCCGACGCCTGGTGAGCTAACTCCCAACCTTGTCGAAAGGGTCATTTTTTGATAAAATGACCCTTCAATTCGGTTCTTTGAGGAAGGGTTATGGGAATTCGGGGCGAGGTTTTTTCCACCAAGACGTCGACGGGCAAGAGAACGTATTTTTTTAATATCAAAGAGAATCGTCATGGTGACCTCTTCTTGAACATGGTCGAGAGCAAGAAGCAGCTCGACAGCTCCTTCGAGCGGCATTCCATGGTCGTCTTCGAAGAGGATCTGGAGATCTTTATGGAGGGGCTGAACCAAGCGGTGGAGTTCCTGAAGAAGGACAAGAAGCCCAAGGACTGACCAAGCCCGCGGCGTTCCCCGAACTACGGCCGTTTCCAAGCAAAAGTCAGGCGGTGGAGGGGGCCGGGACCGAAGAGGGCCAGGGCCCTCCGGTGGGCCAAGGTCGGATAGCCCTTGTGGATGTCGAAGCCGTACCGAGGGTCCCGCCCATGGGCTTCCACCATGTACCTGTCCCGGGCCACTTTGGCAAGGATGGATGCCGCTGAGACGCAAGGTTCGGTGGCGTCGGCC
>JAHFSN010000026.1:0-3246 GCA_023265735.1 Spirochaetaceae bacterium
GACCAAAACGTCGGCCCCAGCCAAGAGCTCTTCGACGCCGGCCCTCAGCCGGAGGGGGTCGTCGGGGAGCACCCGCTGGCGCGAGGGGGACAGGCCCCAGGCCCCGGCCTCGCCGGCGATGGCCTGGGCGTTGCTGCGCCTGATCTGCCAGGGTTCGGGGGTCGAGTCCACTTCGACCAGTTCGTCTCCCGTCGACCCCAGGGACCACCTCAGCCGCCGCAGGACGGGCACCCGGTCTACGCCCACCGAGGCCAGGGCGTGGAGGTGGGGAGACCGCAGGCGGGTTCCCGAGGCCAGCAGCGGTTGCCCCTGCCGGTAGTCGGCGCCCTTCCCGTGGACGTGCTGACGGGGAAGGACATTCATCCCGGCGAGGAGGGTCACGGTCTCTGCGGATCGAACAGTCTGCTCGTACGGCACCACCGCGTCGCAGCCCAGGGGAAGGACCGAGCCGGTGGCCACTTCGATGGCGGTGGCCCCGTCGGGGCGGGTCAGCGGGGGGCGGCCCGCAAACTTGCTGCTGGCCACCGTCCAGGGGTCCCTCTCGGCGGCGGCGACCGCGTACCCGTCCATGGCCACCCTGTCGTACGGCGGGCCGTCCCGGTCGGCCGCCACGTGGGCAGCGAGGATCCGGTCCACCGCCTGGTCCAGGGGAACCTCTTCGGTTTGGGCGGGAGGCGCCAGCTCGGCGAGGAGCCGGTCGGCCTCGGCCACCGAGATCACGCGGGCCCCCGGACCGACGCGGCGTCCTGGGGAGTGTTAGCGTTGAACAGGAGGTCCCCCGGGGGCGGCTCCAGAACCTGGACCGGGGAGTTGATCATCATCTTTCGGGGGCAATCCAGCCCCGCGGCCAGGAACTGATACAGCCGGGGCCGGGCCTTGGGTTCGTAGAGGGCACACAGGGGCTCCGGAAAGTCCCCGTGTCCCCGGAACGCCGTGGCCACCTTGAAGGGGTGGCGGCCGTCGAACAGGGTCCTCAGGACGTGACGGTCGAGCCGGGGCAGGTCGCAGGCCACCACCAGCCAGGTGGCCTGGGGGTGGACCTCGAAGGCCGAGAGGATGCCCGAGACCGGACCCCGGCCCAGCAGCGTGTCGTGGATCTGGGGCAGCCCTTGGCGGCCCGGGTCGTCGGCCTGGTCGGCCCGGCACGACAGGAAGACCTCGTCGCAGAACTCTCCCAGAAGATCAAAGACCCGGCGCGCCTCTTCTTGACCGTGGTAGGTCAGGGCCGCCTTGTCCTGGCCCATCCGGGAACTGCGTCCGCCGGTGAGGACGAGGCCTCGGATCGGCCTCTGGGCGGTGAGGGTGTCCCAGTACCCCCGGATGAAGGCCGCCACCGACGGGGCGTCGTCCCGCCAGAAGTAGGGCACGGGCCAGGGGAGGGCGGGCCGCTGACGATCGGGTCCCACCACGGCCACCGGGGGCTGGGTCCGAAACGCGGGGTCGGCCAAGATGGTCAGTTCGGGGTCGAGGACGATGATCTTGGGGAGGACAGAGGTCTTGTGACCCTCGACCAGTGCCGCGTCCTCCTCGAGGAAGTCGAGCCGGGCCAGGAGGGGATCCAGGGGCCTCTGCCGGACCAGAGCCCTGTGGGTAGGATCGCTGATGAACACCGACTGGGCCCCGGCCGCCGCCAGGGTGTGGGTGTCCTTGCCTGGCCTGTCGAGGTCGAAGCGGTGGGCGTCCCGTTTGATGTAGGCGATATCGAGACCCAGGAGGGGGAGAAGTTTGGCCGCCAGCGTGGTCTTTCCCGAATTCTGGTACCCCACCAGGGCCAATTCGTAGGGGTGGAAGGTCCACGCCGCCGCAGGATCAGTGTGGGCCATGGTCGCTCTTGCCTCCCGTCTTGGAGATCAGCTCAATGGCCCGGATAACGATGGCGTGGCTCAGGGCCTTGGTCATGTCGTAGAGGGTCAGGGCCGCCACCGAGGCGCCAGTGAGGGCCTCCATCTCGACCCCGGTCTTGTGGGTGGTCTTCACCGTGCAGACCACTTCGACCTCGTGGTCCCCCGCCGGGTCCGGAAGAACACGGCAAGTGACGGCGATGCCGTCGAGGGGGAGGGGATGGCAGAGGGGGATGAGCTCCCAGGTTCGCTTGACGGCCTGGACGCCAGCCACTACGGCCGTGGCGAACACCGGACCCTTGGGACCCATAAGGTCGTCGGTGGCCAAACCCGCGGGACGAAGCTGGGCCATGACGGCGGCCGGAAAATCGACCAGGGCCCGGGCGGAAGCCGTGCGCCGGGTCACCGCCTTTTCGCTGATGTCGACCATGGTCGGCAGTCCTTGATCGTCGATATGGCTCAGCACATCAGCCTCCCACCGCGAACATCTCGATTTTGGGCGTCGGGCGTGCCGGATCGGTCTGGCCGCGAAGTTCCGAGTAGCGGTCGGACCGGCCCGACCAAACGGCCGCCAGCCGGGCGGTGAGTTCCTCCGCCGTGGCGCCGGCCCGGAGAGGCGTCCGGAAATCGAAGCCTTTGCGGGAGAACAGGCAGGTGTAGAGCTGGCCGTCGGGACCGAGCCTGACCCGGCTGCAGTAGCCGCAGAAGGGCCGGGTAATGGAATTGATCATCCCCACTTCACCCCGGCCGTCGGCCCAGCGCCACCGCTCGCTCGTCTCCCCCGGGTGGGCCTTGGGCACCGCCACCAGGGTCCCCAGCCGCCGCAGCCGGGCCAGGACCTCTTCCCCCGTCACCACCTTGTCCCGGGACCAGCGGTTGAGGGTGCCCACGTCCATGAACTCGATGAACCGAAGCCGGAAGCCGGGGCGGTGGAACTGGCGCGCCAAAGGCTCGATCTGGTCGTCGTTGGTGCCCCTGAGGAGCACGGTGTTCAGTTTCACGGCCCCAAAGGTCTGGTGGGCCGCCTCGATGGCGTCGAGGATGGTTTCCAGCCGGTGGCCGTTTCCCGTGATGGTGCCAAAGGTGGCCGGGTCGACCGAGTCGATGGAAACGGTGACCGAGTCGAGGCCGCCAGCCTTGAGCCGCGGCAAGAGCGGTGTCAGGTGGAGCCCGTTGGTGATCAGGCCGATCTCCAGGTCGGGGAAATCCGTTTTGAGTGACAGGATGAGCTCGGGCAGGAGGGAGCGCAGCAGGGGCTCGCCCCCGGTCAGTTTGACCTTCTTGAGCCCCAGGGGTCGCGCGGCCTCGACCATCCGGTGGATCTCGGGAAAGGTGAGGAGCTGAGACCCGGTCAGGAAGGGGAAGTCCGAGGGAAACGCCTCGGCGGGCATGCAGTACGTACAAC
>JAHFSN010000026.1:3256-11318 GCA_023265735.1 Spirochaetaceae bacterium
CCTAGCGTATTCGTCAGAAATAGAACATAATGAAGTATGCCCTCTTCGACCATCCATGAGACCCTGAATCCCCAGGTGTGTCACTGCAGTGCCGAGATCCGTCAGGGCGTCATTGAACGGCTGCCATTCCTCCGTCACGCAACCATGGAGAGCCAGAAGGGCTTGGCCCGAAATCTGCGGTCCCAGGGCATGGCCGAGGGCCAGGAGATCTCCCCCCTGCGCTTTCCGTCGGGTCTGTTTGGGGTGGTGGCCCGGGGAGCCGTGAAGGTCTACCGGTTTGTGGGCGACCAGCATTTTGTCATCTTTGACGTGCTCACCGCCGGGGATTGGTTCCTCTATGGGGACCCCGACGACCAGGGCATTCGCCTCTACTCGTACCCCGATCAGCTTTCGACCCTGACGACCAGCTGCGTGCTGACCATGGACAGAGGGCGGTTCGACCCCCTCCTGCGGTCCGATCCCCAGCTGATGGCTGCCTTTTTCGGGGCTCTGACGGGCCGCCTTTCCCAGGCCCACGAGAGGTTTGTGCGGTTCATGGCCTTCCCCGCCGACCACCGGCTCTCCTTCCTTCTGACCTATTTGCACTCCAAGGGGCCCAAGAAGCCGGGCTACCCGGGGCTCATCCCCTTCAACCTGACCCGCCGCGACCTGGCGGCCATGGCCGGGCTGACCCTGGAGACCGTGAGCCGGGTCCTGTCCGCCTTTGAGTCCGAGGGCGTGGTCCGGTCGGGACGGGGGTGGGTCGAGGTCCTGAACCTGGAAGCCTTGCATCGCCGTTCGCATCTGACCGAGGTATAAACCCGTCCTTGAGGAGGTTGTTTGATCTAGGTCAAAGAAGACCGGATTCCCGTGCCTTAGCCTGTTCCTAGCGACCGGGTGCCACCAAAAACCGTCGTTCGGTTTTGGGCCGCACCCCGCCGCAAGGAGACGATATGGCACCATCCTACAAGATCAAGGGCTCACCGGCCCAGGGGCTCTTCGGAGCCACGGTGGCCTTCTTCATCGGCCTGGCGGCCGTGGCCCTCTTTGGACCCACCGCCAAATCTCTGGCCAAGACCCTGAACCTCGACGCCGTGAGCCTCGGGTTCCTCATCGGGATTCCCTCGCTGATGGGAGCCCTCCTCCGGATTCCCTTTGGGGCCCTGGTGGAGACCACGGGCGGAAAGATCCCCAACCTCATTCTCCTGACCTTTGCCTTCATCGGAATCACGGGCCTGGCCCTCACCATCAACCAACCGACCTTCTGGACCCTGGCCTTCTTCGGGGCCGTGGCCGGTTTCGGCGTGGCGACCTTCTCGGTGTCCATGGCCCAGGTGAGCTACTGGTACCCCAAGAAGAAGCAGGGAACGGCCAACGGCATCTACGGCGGAGTGGCCAACCTTTCCCCCGGCATCGCCAGTCTATGGATTCCCCTGGCCCTGGGCCTCTACGGAGCCCAGAACACCTACTGGCTCTGGCTGGTGTACCTCGGGTCCGGAATTCTCCTCTACCTGCTGTTCGGTAAGAACGCTCCTTACTTCCAGCTGCGCAAGCAGGGAGCCTCCGAGGACGAGGCCCGGCGGCTGGCCGCCGAGGTGGGCCAGGAGCTCTTCCCCCAGGGCACCGCTGTCCAGTCCCTGAAGACCACCGCCAAGTACTGGCAGACCTGGGTCCTCGTGGGGGTCTACTTCACGACCTTCGGCGGCTTCCTGGCCCTGACAGCGTGGTTCCCCAACTACTGGCAGACCACCTTTAACCTCAAACTCTTCCCCGATGCCGTGGGCCTCACCGCCCTGTTCAGCATCGGCGCCAGCCTCATGCGCGTGGCGGGGGGCTTCGTGAGTGACAAGCTGGGCGGCGAGAGGACGGCCTTCGGCGCCATCGGCGTCCTTGTGGTGGGCGCCGCGCTGATGATCTTCTCGACGGGGAACTTCGGCCTGGCCGTCACCGGGCTTGTCCTCTTGGCCATCGGCATGGGAGTGAACAACGCCGCGACCTTCAAGATCCTGCCCCAGGTTATCCCCAGCGCCATGGGCGGGGCTTCGGGCTGGATCGGCGGCCTGGGGGCCCTGGGCGGGTTCCTCTTCCCCATCGTCCAGGGGCTGTTCATCCGCGATCCGAAGGTCGCCGACCCCGGCTACAACCTCAGTTTTGTCGTCTACTTGGCCGCCGGCCTCCTGTCCCTCGTCCTCCTGACCATCCTGACCCGAAAGAAGGCCCGTCCATGACCCAGATCATCCGAACCACCTGCGGCTACTGCAGCGTGGGCTGCAACCTCGACGTCCAGGTTGAAGACGGGGTTCCCGTGAAGGTCTAGCCCGCCAGGGATTATCCCGTGAACCTGGGCAAGACCTGCACCAAGGGCTTCAACCTCATCAAGGCCCTCGAGTCGGCGGACCGGGCCGTGGTGCCCACCCTGCGCGACCGGGCCACGGGCCAGCGCCGGGACCTCTCCTGGGACGAGGCCGCCGCCACCTTCGTGGACAGGTTCCGGGCCATCCAGCAGAAGTACGGCCCCGAGAGCGTGGCCTTCCTCTCCACCGGTCAGTTGCCCTTCGAGGAACTCGCCCTGTTGGGGGCGGTGGCCAAGTTCGGCATGGGGATCCGGCACGGCGACGGCAACACCCGCCAGTGCATGGCCAGTGCCGTGGTGACCTACAAGCAGTCCTTCGGGTTCGACGCCCCCGGGTTCACCTACACCGACATCGAACAGTCCGACTGCTTGATCTTCCTGGGGGCCAACCCGGCCATCGCCCACCCCATCCTCTGGCAGCGCCTGAAGAACAACACCCAGTCGCCCACGGTGGTCGTGGTGGACCCCCGGTCCACCGAGTCGTCCAAGGAGGCGACCCTCCACCTGGCCATCGAACCCAAGAGCGACCTGACCTTCCTCTACGCCTTGGCCCACATCCTGCTGGAGGAGGGCTGGATCGACCCCGAATTCATCGAAGCGCATACTTCAGGCTTTGCCGAATTCCGGGACCACGTGGCCGAGTTCACCCCCGAGGCCGCCGAGCGGATCACGGGTCTCACCGCCGCCCAAATTCGACAGGTGGCCGAGCTCATCCACACCAAAAAGGCCGTCAGTTTCTGGTGGACCATGGGAGTCAACCAGAGCCACCAGGGCGTCCGGACGGCCCAGGCCATTGTGAACCTCTGTCTGATGACCGGGCATATCGGGCGGCCGGGCACGGGGCCCAACTCCATCACGGGCCAGTGCAACGCCATGGGGAGCCGGCTGTTCTCGAACACCAGTAACCTTTTGGGGGGCCACGACTTCGGCAAACCCGAGCACCGGGCCAAGGTGGCCCAGACCCTGGGCATCCCCGAGGACCTGATTCCCCCCGACGCCGGAAAGAACTACGATCAAATCCTGGAAGCCATCGAGGCGGGGACCATCAAGGGGCTGTGGGTCATCTGTACCAACCCCGCCCACAGCTGGATCGACCACAACAGCTTCCAGAAGCGCATCGACACCCTCGACTTCCTGGTGGTCCAGGACATTTACCACACCACAGAGACGGCCCAGGTCGCCGACCTCGTCCTGCCCGCCGCCGGCAGCGCCGAGAAGAACGGCACCTTCATCAACTCCGAGCGGCGCTTGGGCATCGTCCAGAAGGTCAAACAGGCCCCGGGCCTGGCCAAGACGGACTTCGAGATCTTTCAGCTCCTGGGGAAGGCCTGGGGCGTGGGCCCTTGGCTAGACCGGTGGACCGACCCCGAAGCGGCCTTTGGGATTCTGAAGGAACTGAGCCGGGGCCAGCCCTGCGACATCACGGGGATCCGGACCTGGAAGGACCTCGCCGCGGCCGGTGGCATCCAGTGGCCGTGGTCTGCCAGGAACGCGGACGCGTCCCTGGCAGACCACGCGCAATCCGCTGGCGCGGATTCCGCAGCGGTTTCCTGGCCCCAAGGGGACCAGGTACAGAGGCGGCTCTTTGCCGACGGGAAATTTTTCACCCCCGACGGCAAGGCCAAGTTCCTGTTCACCGACGTGGTGCCCCTCCCGGAAATCCCCGACGAAACGTATCCGTTCTTCCTGCTGACCGGCCGGGGGACCATGCACCAGTGGCACACCCAGACCCGGACCGGGAAGGTGGAGATGCTGAAAAAGATGTACCCCGTGGACAGCTACGCCGAGGTGAACCCGGCCGACGCCCAAAGGCTGGGCATAGCTCCCGGCGCCGACCTGAGGATCACCAGCCGCCGGGGTTCCGTGAAGGTGAAGGCCCTGGTGAAGGAGTCGGTGCGGCCCGGGTTTGTGTTCCTGCCCATGCACTACCCCGAAGCCAACTGCCTGACCTTCCCCGTGTTCGACCCCCACAGCCGGCAGCCGGGGTACAAGTTTGGAGCCGTGAAGGTCGAGGTCGTGGTGCCGTAACCCCACTTCCGGGGCCCCAGGGAGGATTCCATGATCGAATGGAGCGACCGTTACTTGACCGGAATCTCGTCGATTGACCACCAGCACGAGAGGCTCTTCGCCTTCTGCAATTCCCTGGAACAGAGGCTTCAGAAGGGGGAGGGTCGGGCCCTGGTGAAGGAAGGTCTGAGCTTCCTGGAGACCTACATCGAGGTCCATTTCGGGGCCGAGGATCTGTGCATGGTTCGGGACGCCTGTCCGCTGGCGTCCCAGAACCGGCGCGCCCACCAGGCGTTCATCGACCGCTTCGGGAGCCTCAAGACCGAATTGCGGAGCTCGGCGGACCCCGCCGAGACCTTGATCCTGTTCCACAAGCACCTGGAACGTTGGATCGGGGAGCACATTCTTAGGATCGATGTCTCCCTGCGGGGCTGTCTCGAAGATTTCTGAGAAAAGGAGGCAACTTCCCGGCTCGGACACTATGCTTCCTAGAGAGGAGAGACGGTTTCATGAAACTTCAAACCCGTATTCTCGGTATCCTCGTTCTGCCGTTCCTCGGCCTGATCGCCTTCGCCTCGGTGAGGATCGCCGGAGATTGGGCCAGCTGGCAAAACTCCAAGCGGACCGTCGTTCAGGCCGGCCAGGCTTCCCAGGTCAGTCTCCTTGTCCACAACCTCCAGCTCGAGAGGGGCTTGTCTGTGGGGTTTTTGGGGTCTAGGGGCGCGAAGTTTTCCACCGAACTGGCCAACCACCGGCCCAAGACCGACCAGGCGGTCCAGACGCTTCGGGGCAGCTTTCCCCAAGCCCTCGAGGGACTGTCCCAACTCGCCTCCCTGAGGTCGTCGGTGGACCACCAGAATGTGGCTGGTACCCAGGCGTTCCAGGTCTACACCGCGGCCATCGGCCAGGCCCTGGACCAGATCGCGTCGCTGGCCACCCAGGCCGTCCAGCCCGAGATTTCCCGCCGGGCCATCGCCTACTTTTCCTTCCTGTACGTGAAAGAGTACACCGGCCAGGAACGGGCCGTCGTCAACGGCATCCTCACGGCAGGCAAACTGACCGACGAATCGGGCCGCCGACTCGACACGGTCGTCGCTGCCCTCGACCAGAACCAAAGGAACTTCGAGAGATTTTCCGGGACCCAGGAAGTCGACCTCGAGAAAGCCGCCTTGGCGGGGCCCGCGTCCTCCAAGGTTGACCAGATGCTTCAGTCCCTCTTTCAAGCCGGGAAGGAGGGACCTTTCCCGGTTACCCCCGAAGATTGGTTTGCCACGGTCTCTTCCAAGATCGACCTCATGAAGCAGGTGGACGACGCCTTGGCCAACCGGCTGATCGCGGTGGCGGACGCCTCGGCGTCGGGGGCCCTCACCACGCTGATCCTCGGCCTCTCGATCTTTGTGGTGCTCTTGGCCGCCGCCGGGTTCCTGGCCTTTCGGTTGAGCCGCTCCATCCACCGGCAGTTGGGGTGCGAGCCCTCGGAAGTCGCGGCGATTGCCCGCAACATCCGCCGGGGAGTGCTGGAGCTCGACAAATCGGGGGCCAAACCCCAGGGCGCCTACCTCGACCTGCAGAAGATGGTTTCGGCCCTCCAGGAGAAGGCCGCGACCCTGGAGAAGATCGCCGCCGGCGACCTGTCCATCGAGGTGACCTTGGCCTCGGACCAAGACCGGCTGGGGGTATCGCTGCGCTTCATGGTGGATTCGCTTAACGAAGTGCTGGGTCAGATCAACGAGGCGGTGGAGCAGCTGTCCAGCGGTTCCACCCAGGTGGCCAAGGCCAGCCAGAACCTGGCCCAGGGCGCCACGGAACAGGCCAGCAGCGTCGAGCAGATCAACGCCTCGGCCGCCCAAGTGACCTCCCAGGCCCAGACCAACGCCGCCACCGCCCTGGAATCGAGCCAACTGGCCCGGGAGTCCCGGGACGACGCGGGGAGCGGCAACCGGAAGATGAAGGACCTGATGGAGCTGCTGGGCAAGATGACCAAGTCTTCCGAAGAGACCAAGCGCATCGTGAAGACCATCGACGACATCGCTTTCCAGGTGAATCTGCTGGCCCTGAACGCCAACGTAGAGGCGGCTCGGGCGGGCAAGTACGGCAAGGGATTTGGGGTCGTCGCCGAGGAGGTCCGCAGCCTGGCCATCCGCTCCGCTGACGCCGTTAAAGAAACAACCCGGATGGTCGAGGAAAACCTGAAATCGATCCGGGAAGTGAACGGCACCGCCGAGCAGACCAGCCGCCAGTTGGAAAGCATCGCCGCCGGGTCCATGCGGGTGGCCGAGATTCTCGAAACGATTGCCTCATCGAGCCAGGATCAGTCCAAGGCCCTCAGCCAGATCGGGGGCGGCCTGGATCAGATCGACGGCGTCACCCAATCGAACACGGCCACCGCCGAGCAGAGTGCCGCCGCCGCCGAGGAGTTGTCCGGGCAGGCCATGGAGCTGCGCAGCCTCGTCTCCCGTTTCCGGCTTCGGGAGACGCCCGCTAGGCACGCCTAGGCCCTCCGTCGGCCGTGGAGGCTGTGGACCGTCATCCCCGCCACGACGAGGACGAGGCCCGCGGCCGACCAGGGGTCGGGCCAGGCTCCTCCCAGAACGAAGGCTTCCCCCAAGAGGCTGAACACGACCTCCCCGGCCTGGGTCGCTTCCACGGCGCCCAGCCTCACCGGGTCACCGCGGACGAGGTCGGTGGCCCGGAAGAAAAGGAGCGTCGCCACCACCCCCGAGAGGAACGCCACCAGCAGGGTTTGGACCCCCTGAGATACCGTAGGACCCTTTCCCTCAAAAGCGGCAATCCCCGCGAGGACCGCCCAGAAGGGAAGGCTGAGGACGGTCATGGCCATCACCCGCTGCACCGTGGTGAGGCGGCCCTGGGCCAGGGCCATGACCTTTCGGTTGCCCCAGGGATAGGCGACGGCGCCCACGAGCACCAAAACGCCGACGGCCACCGCCGATGGTCCGTCGGTTTTCAGGGCATGCCCCCCCTGGAGGAGGGCTACCCCGACGAGGATAAGGGCCGAGAAGCCCAGGGTCTTCCAGGGAATTCGGCCCCGGGGCAGGAAGAGCAGCGTGCCCGTGACAATGGTGACCTGCCAGAGCCCCGCCACCAGCCAGCCCTCCCCAAAGCTCGCGGCCCAGCAGAGGGGGGCGTAGAACAGTCCGAAGCCTACCGTGCTCCAGAGCCACCAAAGAAACGGCGCCCGGCGGATCTCCTCGACAAGGGGGCGCCAGCCGCCAAACCACGGCACCAACGCCGCCAGCAGGGGAACCATGAAGAGGTAGCGCAGGACGGCGCTCCAGATCCAGAATCCCCCGCCCAGATCCATGGAGCGGTTGAGGATAAATGCGGAGCTGAAGAACAGCGACGCGAACAGGCCCAGAAGCACAGGGGAGGCAAAAAAACGGCGCATCCTCCGACAATAGCCGGACGATGCGCCGAAGAAAAGCCGCCTGGGCGGGTTAGTACAGCTTGTACTGGGCGCCCACGTTCACTGTGAACGCGTTCTTTTTGTAAGTGGTGTATTTCGAGTCCGCTTGATCGCCGGAAGCTGAGTTGTAGAAGGTGTTGCTCACGGCCAGGGTCACGTCGAGGTCTTTCAAAGCTGTCCAGACCGCGCCGCCGCCGACGGATTCGCTGTCAAGACTGAAGTCGAAGTCGTTGTATGTTGAAGCATTGCCACCGACCTTGGTGTACAGGCCCCCGACAGACAGTCGGAGAACCTCAGGA
>JAHFSN010000408.1 GCA_023265735.1 Spirochaetaceae bacterium
GGAAGGGGCGGGCTACCAGGGGACCCTTGACCTGGAGAACCCGGCCCCGGCCGACCAGCCGCCCGAAGTCCGCCGCCAGGACGAGCTGGCGTCGCTCCGGTACCTGCGCCAGTTCCGCCCCATCTGACCCCCGTTATTTCCCGAATAATCCCCTTGCGGGATTTGGGGAGTGGGTCTACCATCCGGTTATGCACCCGAGTGCACAGTGACTTGGGTGGTTATGCACACGGGTGCATAGAGGATTCGGGAGGACGCAGATGATCGAAGGCGGAAAGGACCCCGAGGCGGGTTCGGTGCTCCACTACGGCATGGTCGGAGGCGGCCAGGGGGCCTTTATCGGCGACGTGCACCGCAAGGCCATCGCCCTCGACGGCCTGGCCCGGCTCACGGCCGGATGCTTTTCCCGGGACCTGGCCAACACCAAGGCCACCGGCGCGGCCCTGGGCGTTTCGGCCGATCGGCTGTACACCAGCTACGCCGAAATGGCCCAGGCCGAGTCCCGGCGGACCGATGGCATCGACTTCGTGGTCATCGTCACCCCCAACGACACCCACTACCAGGCGTGCAAGGCGTTCCTCCAGAACGGCATCTCGGTGGTCTGCGACAAGCCCCTGTGCTTCGAGGTGGCCGAGGCCCGGGAGCTCGGAGCCCTGGCCCAGGCCAAGAACCTCCTGTTCGGGGTCACCTACACCTACACCGGCTACCCGGCGGTGAAGCAGATCCGGGAGCTGGTGAAGTCCGGGGCCCTGGGTGCCCTCCGGTTCGTGAACGCCGAGTACCCCCAGGAGTGGCTGGCCACCCCCGCCGAGCAGGGCGACAACCGCCAGGCCGCCTGGAGGACCGACCCCCGTCGGGCCGGAAAGTCCAACTGCGTGGGGGACATCGGCAGCCACATCGAGAACCTGGTGAGCTACACCACGGGCCTGCGGATCCAGTCTCTTTGCGCCCGGCTGGACACCTTCGTGGAGGGCCGGGTCCTGGACGACAACGCTAGCATCCTGGTGGAGTACGGCGGCGGCGCCAAGGGGCTGTACTGGTCCAGCCAGATCGCCGTGGGCCGGGACAATGGCCTGCGGCTCCGGATCTTCGGGAGCGAGGGGGCCATCGAGTGGGCCCAGGAGACTCCCAACACCTTCACCCTCAGCCGTCTGGGTCAGCCCACCCAGCAGTGGTCCCGGGGCCGGGACGGGTTCCATCCCCAGGCCCAGCGGTACTCCCGAATTCCCTCGGGTCACCCCGAAGGCTACTTCGAGGCCTTCGCCAACCTCTACAAGACCTTCATCGTCGCCCTGTCCCAGGTGAAGGCCGGGGTCCATCCCTCGGAGGCCGACCTCGACTTCCCCTCGGTCCAGGCCGGGATCGACGGCGTGGCCTTCATCAACAAGTGCGTCGAAAGTTCCCAAGCCGGGGCCGTCTGGGTCCGGATGTAATTCGTCATCAACCAAGGAGAACGATCATGTCACGTCCCGTCACGCTGTTCACCGGCCAGTGGGCCGACCTTCCGTTCCGCGAAATGTGCCGCCTGGCCCAGTCCATGGGCTACGACGGCCTGGAGATCGCCTGCTGGGGCGACCACCTCGACGTGGAGAAGGCCGCCAAGGACCCCGCCTACGCGGCCGAACGCAAGAAGACCCTGGCCGAATTCGGCCTGCGGTGCTTCACCCTGGGCAGCCATCTGGCCGGCCAGTGCGTGGGCGACTGGGACGATCCGCGGCTGGCGGCCTTCGCCCCGGCCTCGGTGTCCGGCAGCCCGCAGAAGACCCGGGACTGGGCCATCCAGCAGATGAAGTGGACCGCCCAGGCGGCCCAAGCCCTGGGCTGCACCGTGGTGACAGGGTTTATGGGGTCTTCGATCTGGAAGATGCTGTACTCCTTCCCCCCGACCACCATCGAAATGCTCGAAGAGGGCTACCAGTCCATCGTCCGGCTGTGGTCACCCATCTTCGACGTGTTCGACCAATGCGGCGTCAAGTTTGCCCTGGAGGTCCATCCCGGGGAGATCGCCTACGATTACTGGACCACCAAACGCCTTTTCGGTGTGTTCCAGCACCGCAAGACCCTGGGCCTCAACTTCGACCCCAGCCACCTGATCTGGCAGGGCGTCGACCCGGCGCTCTTCTACCGGGACTTCGCGGCCAGTATCTATCACATCCACATGAAGGACTGCCAAGTGCGCCTGGACGGCCGGTCGGGGATTTTGGGGTCTCACCTGGCCTTCGGCGACTTGCGGCGGGGTTGGAATTTCGTGTCCCTGGGCCACGGCGACGTGA
Source organism: Spirochaetaceae bacterium (assembly GCA_023265735.1). Classification (GTDB taxonomy): domain Bacteria; phylum Spirochaetota; class Spirochaetia; order JABEVK01; family JABEVK01; genus JAIFLN01. The sequence continues at coordinate 2,271 of JAHFSN010000408.1, forward strand.
ACTTTGACCAAATCATCCGGGAGGCCAACGCCGCCGGGTACCAGGGGCCCCTGTCGGTGGAGTGGGAAGACAACGGCATGGACCGGGTCTTCGGGGCCACCGAAGCCCTCCAGTTCGTCCGCAAGGCCGATTTCGCCCCGTCCAACGTCGCCTTCGACGCCTCGATGAACCAATGAGCAGCGTTCCCGTCCTCGGCGTCCGGAACCTCGGCAAGGAGTTCCAGGGGGTGAGCGTTTTGCGCGACGTGACCCTCGACCTCCGGGCCGGGGAGGTTCTGGGGCTCATTGGCGAAAACGGCGCCGGGAAGTCGACGCTCATCAAAATCCTCTGCGGAATCTACCAGCCCTCGTCGGGCCACCTCGAGTTCGAGGGCCAGCCCGTGGAGGTCCGGGACCCCCTGGCGGCCAAGACCCTGGGTATCGGCCTGGTGCCCCAGGAGTTCAACCTGGTGAGCACCCTGCCGGTGTACCAGAACATCTGGCTGGGCAATGAGTTCCAGTCCGGGGTCTTTCTCAAGGAAGGGCCCATGCGACAGCGGGCCCAGGAGTACCTGGACCGTCTCGGCACTGCGGTGACCCCCGACGATCTGGTCGAGACCCTTAGCGTAGCAGGGAAGCAGATGGTCGAGATCGCCAAGGCGCTGGTCCACCAGGCGAAGGTCCTCATCATGGACGAGCCCACCACGGCCCTGACCGACCACGAGGTGGCCATCCTGTTCCAGCTGGTGGCCGACCTGAAGGCCCAGGGGGTCACCCTGGTCTTCGTCTCCCACAAGCTCCACGAGATCAAGCACCTG
>JAHFSN010000409.1 GCA_023265735.1 Spirochaetaceae bacterium
ACAACCGTTCCAAATCACCCATAATCAGGGAAAAAGATGAAGTTTTCTTGGGCCCGCCTATTTTCCCGGTTCCTGGGAGCCGCGCTGGTCTTCAACGGCGCGGGCTCGCTCCTCACGCCCTCGGGATGGTCTCCCGCCGTGCAGATTCCCCGGACGTTGGCCGCGATTCTGTGCCTGGGGGCCGGTCTCTTCGTGCTCATTTTTCCCGAGAGGGTTTCCCTGCGGCGGCTGCACAAGGAGCAGAAGCGGTCGTACCTGGCCTATTACACCCTCAACCACGGCACCGAACTGGTGTGGTGGATCGATAGAAACAACAAGATCATCGACATCAACGAACAGGTCACCGCCAAATTGGGGTTTTCACGGCAGGAGGTGATTGGGCGCGGGCCGGGGGTCATCGACCAAGGCTGGGTCGACCAGCAGTTTCTCGAGCTCTGGGCCCGTTGCGCAGGTGGGGAACGCGTCCTCCTCGAGACCCTCCTGTTGCGAAAGACCGGTTCGCCCGTGCCGTTCAACCTCGTCCTCAACCACCATCGCGATGCCGAGGACGAGTTCCTCTGTGTCTTTGCCCAGGACATCAGCATCCAGAAGAGGGTTGCCGACGAGCTGCGGGAGGCCAGGGCCCTCTTCGAGGGCTTCTTGAGCGGCCTTCCCGTGGGGGCCTTCGTCCGGGACCGTGAGCATCGCTACGTCTACTTCAACCAGCAGTTCGTTCAGTGGAACCCCACGATTGGTGTCGGCAAGACCCTCGCCGAGACCTCCACCCCCGCCATGGCCCGGCTCATGGAGGAAGAAGACCTGAGGGTCCTCGACCAGGGACCCCAGATCTTCTACCACGAGCGGGTGACGGACCAGTCGTCCCTGTATTTTGAAATCCACAAATTCCCCCTGCGCATCCCCGATCGAAAGGGATTGATCGGAGGCATTGTCTCTGACACGACCGACCGGCGTCGGACCGAGGTCAAGATGCAGGAAAGCAAGGCCTTCCTAGAGGCCGTCATCGACCAGTCGCCCGTGGGCATCATCATTCTGGACGCCAACACGACCAACATTCTCCTATGCAACGACGGCGCCAAGGACCTCCTCGGACTCGACCGATCGCTTGACCTCACCGGCCGCACCGTCAGTTCCAACGGGTTCAAGTGGGAGGTCCTCAATGACGACGGGACCGTCCCTCCGCTGGAACAGAACCCCCTCTACCGGGCGTTCTTCCACCAGAGCACCACGAACGATAAAATGATCCTCCATCTCCCCACCGGAGAGAACAAGTCCGTCCTCATCAACAGCGGCCCTATTTACGATACCAGGGGTCAGTTCATTGCCGCCATCGTGGCCTTCCTCGACATCACCGAGCTTCGGGAGACCCAGAAGCGTCTTGAGGAGCTCAACCACACCCTCGAAGAGATGGTCGGTGTCCGGACCAAGGAACTCAGCCAATCCAATGAGGCCCTCAAGCTCACCATCGACGACCTGCGCATGACCCAGGACCAGCTCATCGAAAGCGAGAAGATGGCGTCGCTGGGTGGCTTGGTGGCGGGGGTGGCCCACGAGATCAACACCCCGTTGGGAGTGGGCGTCACGGCCGCCTCGTTCCTCAGGGAGAAGACCGAGAACCTGGCCAAACTCTACGAAAATGCCACCATGCGGAAATCCGACCTGGAGTTGTACCTCAAACAGGCCTGCGAGTCCGCGGCCATCCTGTTGAGCAACCTGGAACGGGCCTCGAACCTCATCCGCAGTTTCAAGATGATTTCCGTCGACCAGAGCACCGACGTGGCCCGAAAGTTTCGGCTCAAGGGCTACCTCGAAGAACTCTTTGTCTCTCTGCGGGCCCCGGACAAGAGAACCAAAGTCAATGTTGTCATCGAGGGTGACCCCGAACTGGAAATCTCTTCGTATCCCGGCACCTTCAGCCAGGTGGTGACGAACTTGTTCATGAACTCCTGCCATCACGGGTTTGAGGGAAGGGCGGAAGGACGGGTCAGTGTTTCGTTCTCGACCCAAGGGGGCCGACTCCTCCTTCGCTACAGCGACGACGGCAAGGGCATGGACGAGAACACGCTGAGGCGCATCTACGAGCCCTTTTTCACGACCCGCCGCGACCTCGGGGGGACGGGCCTGGGCATGAATATCGTGTTCAATCTGGTGAACCAGAAACTAGGGGGCACCATCAAGGCCAGCTCCCAGCCCGGCCGAGGCGCCGAGTTCGTCCTCGACCTTCCCCTCCCGTCTCCCGAAGCCGCCCTCGGCCTCAGTTCGAACGCCTAAGAGTTCTCCCAGCCCACGCCCCTCGCCAGGTGCCGGACTCATGGTATAGTGTCCCTAGGACGAGGCGAAGCCGGAAGCCTCCGCTAGGGAGAAGAAGGAATGAAGTGTCCGTTGTGCGGGCATCTCGACGACAAAGTCATCGAGTCGCGTCAAAATATCTCTGGCACTTCGTTGCGCCGCCGTCGGGAATGCCTGGCCTGCGGGTACCGCTTCACCAGCTACGAGCGCATCGAGGAGATTCCCCTCATGGTCGTCAAGAGCGATGGCCGACGGGAGCCCTTTGACGTGAAGAAGATCGAACGCGGCCTCGTCCGGGCCCTGGAAAAGCGTCCCGTCAGCCAGGTTGAGATCGAAGAGCTGTTGAATCAGCTGGAAGACGAGGCCGCCATGGAAGGCAAGGCCAACCACGAGATCCCCAGCAAGACCATCGGGGAACTCGTCATGAAGAAGTTGGAGACCGTGGACAAGGTGGCCTACGTGAGGTTCGCCTCGGTGTACAAGCGCTTCGGCAGCGTAGACGAGTTCATCAAAGAAATCGAAAAGCTGAAGTAGTTGGAGGCGGCGAGCCTCCTGTAGGCCGTTCTGCCGCGCCGATTCTTCACTACTTCTTGAGAAGCTGCCGGATATCCGCTTCCAAATTCGCCGGTTCGGTGGTGGGGGCGAAGCGTTTCACGATCTTGCCGTCGCGGGAGACCAGGAATTTCGTGAAGTTCCACTTGATGTCGCGGTGGAAGAGCCCTCCGGCCCGCTTCTTGAGGTAGCGAAAGACCTCATTCGTGGCAGGGCCGTTGACATC
>JAHFSN010000410.1 GCA_023265735.1 Spirochaetaceae bacterium
GCCGTCTTCATCCTGATAGCGGTCATGCTCGGCGTCGTGCGCCTTTTCGCAGGGGTCAAGGATCAAAGGGACGTGTTCCTTGGCCGCGGTTTTTCCTTCTGTGGTCGCCTTGGTATCTTTCGAGGGAGCGGGCACGGTGGTATCCTCCTGTTGGAGCCAACATACTGCCGGATGCCGGAAAAAGGAACCAATAAAAAATGAGCCAAGAATCGGATGAACCGTTTGTCGTTCCGCTGGGCCGAGAGTTCGACCTCCACACCTTCCGCCCCCAGGAGGTGAAGTCTGCCGTGGAAGAGTACCTGATCGAGGCCAGGCGTCTGGGTTTTGAACAGGTGAGGATTATCCACGGAAAGGGGATCGGCTTCCAACGCGACGTCGTCCGGAAGGTTCTCGCGGCCACCCCCTTCGTCGCCGAGTTCGGAGATGACGTCAACGGCAACCGCGGGGCCACCTGGGCCACCCTGAAATAAAAAAAGGCCACCCGAACGGGTGGCCCTCCTGAAACCGCGAGACTTACTCGGCGGGCTTGTTGATCTTGTACTTCTTGTTGAACCGTTCCACGCGTCCGGCCGTGTCCACCAGCTGCTGTTGGCCGGTGAAGAAGGGATGGGAAGCCGAGGAGATTTCCACGGTAATCAACGGATACTCTTTTCCGTCGGTGTGTTTCACCTTGTCTTTGCTGGTCATGGTAGACCGGGTCAGGAACGTCGTTCCGTTCAGACCGTCTTTGAACACGACAAAGTCGTATTTCGGGTGGATTTCGCCCTTCATTTCCTCGCTCCTTGCCGGACCGGATTTCCCTTGGCAGAGTCTTCCCCAGAGGAAAGAACTCCTGTGGACTCGGGCCGGAGTCAATACTTTAGTGGAAACCGGCCCGGGAGGTCAAGGGTTAGCGCGCGGCCTTAAGGGCCTCAACGGCCAGGGAGACGGCCGTGGGGTGGAGAGTCGCCCCGGCGATGGCATCGGTGGTGCCGTCATTTTTCAGAGGAATCTTGGCGGGGTCGCCGGCCTTCACGATGGCCTCTTCGACCCGGGCCGCCTGGACGTTCCATTCACCGTTCTTCGCGGCCTTGGCCATGCCGTAGCCGCCAGCGATCGCGGTGACCAGCTTGGACTTCGCCTTGGGGTCCTTGTTGAGACCATTCCAGACCACATTCACAATCGTCCCGTTGACCACGGTGACCAGAACCGTGTCCTTCCAGCCCGTCTGGGCGTCGAAGTTGGCCTGGGTCGCGTAGAACCAGCCGTCCTTCTTGAAGGGACCCTTGGCCACAGGAGCCGAGCCGAGGGCCTGGCCCAGCAAGGCGAAGAAGCCGCTGACGTGGAGGGAAGCCCCCGCGATGCCGTCGGCGTATCCGTCCTTGGTGAACTTTCCTGCCGTGTCCTGGGTCTTGACCACCCAATCAGCCACGGCCTTGGCCTGGGCGTCCCACTCGGCCTTGATCTTGGAAGCCTTGATGAGGCCGTACCCGCCGGCGGCGGCCACCGTCGCCTTGTCGGCGCCGCCGAGGTTGGAGACGCCGTTCCAGATCACTTCGGTGATCTTGCCGCCGGACACCTTGACCACGACCTGTTCCTTCCAGCCGGTCTGGCCGTAGGCATTTTCTTGGGCATAGTAGACGCCGTCCTTGGCCTTCACCTGGCCAAAGGCCCCCATCGAGAACAGAAGGGCGAGCGCGAGGGCTGACCCGAGAATCTTCTTCATGATTCCTCCCCTGGAAATTATCCAGCCATTTTGCCATCATAGGGCACCATGATCAAGATCAACGAAAACTACTTGAAACTCCAGGCGAGTTACCTGTTCACCACCATCAGTCGGAAGGTGGAAGCCTACGCCAAAGACAATCCCGACAAGAAGATCATCCGTTTAGGCATTGGAGACGTGACCCTTCCCCTTTCCAAGTCCGTGGTCGAGGCATTCCACCGAGGCGTGGACGAAATGTCCCGGGCCGAGACCTTCAAAGGCTACGGACCCGAGCAGGGCTACGCATTCCTCCGGGAAGCCATCGCGGCCCACGACTTCCAGGCCCGGGGCGCCCAGATCGGGGCCCACGAGATCTTTGTTTCGGACGGCTCGAAGGGAGACACCGGCAACTTTCAGGAACTTTTCGCCCAGGACCTCAAGATCGGCATCCCCGATCCGGTGTACCCCGTCTACGTAGACACCAACGTCATGGCCGGCAGAACGGGGGTATCTGCCGAGGGCCGCTACGAAGGGCTCACCTACCTGGAGGGAAACTCTGGGAACGGGTTCGTGCCGGCTCCTCCCGCGTTTCCCCTCGACCTCGTCTACCTCTGTTTCCCCAACAATCCCACGGGGGCCGTGGCCACCAAGGCCCAGCTGAAGGCCTGGGTCGACTGGGCCCGCCAGCACAAGGCCCTGATTCTGTTCGACGCTGCCTACGCCGCCTTCATTCGGGACCCCCAGATCCCGGTATCCATTTATGAGATCGAAGGGGCCCGGGAATGCGCCGTCGAGTTCCGATCCTTCAGCAAGACGGCGGGCTTCACCGGGACCCGGTGCGGCTTCACCGTCATTCCCGACACCCTTCAGATTTGGGACCAGGAGGGCCAGGGCCACAGGCTCATGGACCTGTGGAACCGAAGGCACAGCACCAAGACCAACGGCGTCAGCTATCCTGTGCAGATGGCCGCGGCGGCGGTCTACACTCCGGAAGGTCAGAAGGAAGTGAAAGAACTGACCGACTACTACATGGCCAACGCCAAACTGATCCGCGAGAAGATGTCGTCTCTGGGGTTCGAGGTCACCGGTGGAGAGAATGGACCCTACGTCTGGGTGAAGGCGGGGACCGACAGCTGGGCGACCTTTGATCAGATCCTGGAAAAGGCCCAGGTCGTGGTCACCCCCGGGTCGGGGTTTGGAACCTGCGGCCAGGGCTACATTCGGATCAGCGCCTTCAATCATCGGGAGAAGGTGATCGAAGCCCTGGGACGACTCGAGACGGCCCTCCAATAGACCCTCTCAGGGTCCTGGAATCAGGTCATCCAGGCCCTGAACCACGGACCGGGCTCGCTGCTCGAAGTCCTTGAGAAGAGGGCTCA
>JAHFSN010000411.1 GCA_023265735.1 Spirochaetaceae bacterium
GGTACCAGGTGGAGAAGGCCGCGCAAGTGGTGGGGTCCTAAGGATAAGCCAAAAACCTCGATAGCCAGCCAAGGTCGGAGGCGGGAGTCGAAGGGCTTGGCGGTATTCCTTTTGTCTGCGTCATTCTCGGCGCAACAGCCACTCATCGGCCAGGACCGAGCCGCGATGGTCCGACCATGGGAGGCGCCGAGGAATCGTGAAAGGGAGAGGTGGTAAGGTCGGCCAGACTGCCGCATTGCTCGTTTCTCCTCCGTGGTCACGGTACCTGGAAGATGGAAAGGATAGAAATCTTGACAGGAATTAACTTAGGCACAATCATGAAACAAATCTCAGCTTTGCCGAAGAATCTATTCTGTGGAGGATTTCATGAAGAGTCTCACGACTTTCTTGCTTGTGATCTTTCTCGGTTCGACGTCGCTCTGGGCCCAATCCGAACCGACCAAAGGGTCACTTGAGTTTGGTTTGGTCCAGTTGGTCAATGGCAAGTTTTCCTATCTTGACGTTGTCAGTGACTCGATAACGTTGCGCACTGGAACTGATTCTGCAACCTTCTGGTCCGAGTTTTGCGAACTGAGCTATGTGACAAGTAGTACAAATGATCTCATCCTGCAGATTCGGAATGTCAAGGACAGCAAGGATGGAAGCAGGCCTAGCAAGAAAGATGGATTTATCCAGGTCAAGTTCAAAGAGATCAAATCGATTGAGTACATAAACGTGTACGCTAGACCGTACTTATTCCTGCATTACTAGAACGCCACCAAGAGATCGGGCTTCCGAGGGTTCGGTGGCTGGTCTGTTTTCCTGGGAGCCGGTGGGGTATGGTTCCGAACCGAAAAGGACCACAGTCTGGCTACGGGGCGCGGCGGCTCGGCCTCACTTCCGAGGGGACGTCTCCCCTGGAAATTGTCCCCGCCCTGGTCGAGACTAGAGGAATCATTCGACCCAGGGAGGTGACTCCGTGAGAATCCTCTGGTTTCTGTTTCTTATTGGGATCGCGGTCGGGCTCTGTGCCGAACCGGTCAAACTCAGACTGGCCACCCTGGAGAATCCGCCCTTCATCGTCCGCGAGGGCGGCGAAGCCCAGGGGGAAACCGTCCGGGTCGTCCGGGCCCTCCTCGACAAGCTGGGCCTCGACGCCACCATGGAGTTCTTCCCGGCGGCCCGGGGCGTCCAGGTGGTCTTGACCGGAGAATGCGACGGGTTCTTCACGTTGAAGCACAACCCGGAGCGGGACAAAACCCTCCTGTTTATGAACGAGCCCCTCATCGTCCACGAATACGTCTTCTTCTGCCAAAAGGACCAGAAACTGGCCTTCGACGGTTCCTTTGAGAGCATCAAGGGTGCGTCCATCGGGGTGGTGAACGCCACATCGTACGGGACGAGGTTCGACACCGCGGTCCGCAACGGGGAATTGACGAACCTCGACGCGGGGTCTAGCACCTTTGCCCAAAACTTCCAGAAGCTGGCGGCGGGGCGCATCGACTTTGTGATCTCGTCGAAGGCCACGGGCCTGGCTCTGCTCAAGGAGCTCGGACTGGCCGATAAACTGCGGATCAATGGACCGGTCATCGGCACCAGCAGCAGTTACCTCGCGTTTACCAAGGTGAGGGACTACAGCGACCTCGCCGCCCGGATGGACAAGCTGCTCGTCCAGTTCAAGAAGGACGGGACCTGGGAACGCCTGAAAGAGCCACCCGTCACGCCCCGGTGAACGGGGCAATTGACACGGGGCTTCGTGGTGGTATTCTGGAAGAAACCATAACTAGTTTCTGTGCCATATCGAAACGTCTGGAATGATAAGAGATGGCAGAGGAAGGTTCATGGTTCCACAATGTTTCCCAAGGAGTACAGAATGGAATCTGGCGGAAGTTTGATTATGACCTTGGTCACCTGGATCTTGCTGATGGCGATCTTTTGGATCGTGACAATTCCGGTGACGAGACGAAAGGGAAAGTCGGTGGTGCTGACCATCGTCCTCAGTCTCATTCCCATCGTAGGATTCCTCTACATCTACTGGGTGTTCAGCCTGACCGATAAGAAGGTGCTCCAGCGGCTGGACGAGCTCGAGAAGAAGCTCCCCCAGGCCTGAACGAAGGGGCGGCAGTCCTTTGGCCACGGGGTGGCCAAAGGAAACATCCCCGGCTACGATGCGGCATGTCCCCAGGAGGCTGAAATGGAAAAACCTCGAGGCAAAGCCGCCGTTGTTCAAGCGGTCATGGACGCCGCCATTCCCCTCATTGCCGAACGAGGCGTCAAGTCGGTGGGCCTCCGCGACGTCGCCAAGGTCGCCAACGTCAACCACGGGCTCATTACCCGCCACTTCGGCACCAAGGAGGGTCTGATCCGGCAGATCAGCGATTCTCTGTTGAGGATGTTCCTCGAGGGGGCGAAGGAGAGGCCCCGGGATTCCCTCCACCCTCTTTGGGAGACGGTTCAGGAAAACCGCATGGCGGTTCGGGCCTTCGCCCGCATCATCGAGGAAACGGGGCCCGTCGGCGCCAGTGATATTCTCAACAGGGATTTTCTGGGAGAAGTCGTGGACTGGCTCAGGACCGGGCTTAGGATCGATACGTCGGCCGACCCCTCGGTGTCCCACCTGTCCGTCTACCTGTTGGCAGTGCTGTTCTTCGGAGGCGAGACCTTTGGCTGCTACCTGCAAGCGGCCTTCGGCCTCACGGACGAGGGGTTCGTGGCCCTGAGAGAGCAGGCGGTCCGCCTCGTGCTCCGGGCCCTGCCGGCTCTCCCGGGTGAAGCCCCCTAGGGAAGGGCCGCCACAGCGGTTTGCGGGTCGCGCTGGATCAGCGACGAGGGGACGATGGCGCGCTCTCCGTCCGCGACAGCTTCGGCGTCGGCGTTGAGCCACTGACCCGCCGTCAACGGGGATTCTTGGTACACTTCGTAGTACTGCTCAAACCAGACGGCCCCCGCCACCTCAGCCTTCGGAATCCGCACTTGGAAGCGGCCCTCGGGCCCGACCACGGTCGAGGGGTACCGGTTCCCCGCCCCCGAAGCCGCGCTGACCACGAGCACCTTCCAGCGGGCCCCCGGGACCTGGCGGCCC
>JAHFSN010000412.1 GCA_023265735.1 Spirochaetaceae bacterium
GGACGTTCCAGAGGTCGTCCAACTTCCAAAGGTTGTTCAGCTGCGTGAGAAAATCGGTCATAGACCCTCCTGATTTTGGATTTCTGCAAGGAGCCGGGGGGAGGAACGGTCACACAGGTGCCAGACGTGGTCGAAATCGGCGTCGCCCCCGTAGTAGGGGTCAGGCACTTCGCCGGGCCCCGAGGGGTCCCAGTCCCGCATCAGACGCACCTTACGGCGTGCCTGGGCGTGGGGGGCCCTCCGCCGCAGGTCGGCCGCGTTCGATTCGTCCATGGCCACCAGTAGGTCGAAGGTCTCAAAGTCCGCCGGCGCCACGGCCCGGGCCCGGTGGGTGATTTCCAGCGCATGCCGGGCCGCGCACGCCCGGGTCCGGGGGTCCGCCCGTTCCCCGGCATGGTAGCCCGCCGTCCCCGCCGAATCCACGGAAATTTTGGCCTCGAGGCCGCTCTGGCGGACATGTTCGGCGAAGACAGCCTCGGCCAACGGCGACCGGCAGATATTCCCGAGACAGACAAAGAGAATTTTCATGGATGGACAGAAAGTACCTCAAAACACCTCGATCCGGCAAGACGGCGGCGCGGTCTGCCAGGATCGGAAAGTGCATCCCGCAGGCCGAAGGGGGCCTGGCTGGCCGTCCCCCCGGAAGGGCGACTACTTGGCCAGCGAAGGGAAGGCCGTAGTGAACGCCGAGTAACTGGCATAGGTATTCGACCATGTCAGAGTCCCGTCGTCTTTGTAAACTGAAACCGTCACAGTGACCGGCGACGAACTGGGAAGGAAGGCGTTGATGATGTTTGTCAGACTGTTGGTCGCTGGCAAAGCGTAGGTTTGGGTGTTTGTGAACTGAGAGTCGGCATTGACGATAATCTTACCGCCGGAGCCGCCTTCGTTAACCGAAAGGGCCAGTGACGCGCTGAGTTTGCCGTTGGCGGTAACCGACAGATTCCCCGTGTTGCTCACAAACACGTTCAGCCGGTCCGCCGTCGCCGACGCGTCGGTCCCGAAGTTGATCCGCAATTTGGCGTCTTTGATCGGTCCCGAAGGAAAGCCGGACGCTAACCCTGCGTCAAAGGTTTCCAGGAAGGAACCCGACAGAGTCTTCAGATTGGACATGCTGGAGTTGATCGGCGATCCATCAAACGAGGCGGCGTTGATCGTGAAGTCCAACGATCCACTGTTCAGGTTAACACTGCTCCCGAGACTCCCGGCGGGAATGGTAGCAGTGAGGCTCGCCGTTTTGCTCGTCGAGAAGCTGTTGAGTTTGGAATAGAAACTCGTCTGCGCGTTTCGAAGCGCGGTAGCCGTGGAAGTTGAAGAAACCGAAAGGGCATCCAGAAGGTCGGTTTGGATAGCATGCCACTGACCCGGGGTAGCCGGATCGCCCAGGAGCGACGCGAGCAGCGAATCAACGGCGCCGGACGACAGGAGCGTGGTTGAGTTGGCGCCAGAACTCGCGAGGGAACTGGGTGTCAGGGGGGTGACGGCGGCAACCTTTGCCGCCGTTGAATCCGTCGCTGGCGAGGAACCACCCGAAGCGGGCGACGAACACGAGGCCACCAGGAGCAGAATGACTATTGGGATAGAGAAAAGGCGAAGTTTGAACATTAGTTTCCTCTGGGAGAACACCGCTCTCAACGGAAACATTGTTCACCCCTCAAAACATCTTGTCAACCAACGGCAGGCTTTGTCGCCCAAAATGGCACTATTTGTCAATAATGTTTACTTCTACCATTCCGTCGTGAGTTCGAGATTGATTCCAGCCAGGAGTCCGTTCTTGACCTCCGGGGACGACAACTCCGAGGGGCCTGCGGAGCCCGAACTGGGGGGAGCGGCGGCCACACCGCTCCCTGAGCTGACGTTCCAATTGCCGGAAAAGAACAGCCAACGAGACACCATCAGCTTCCAGCCGTGGACGGGAACCCAGGTCAGCGCCGGTCGAAGAAGCACACCCCACGCGGGGTTAGCCGTGAGCACATAGTTGACGGGGGAAGACACCTGCGTCACCGACGGCGGGAAAAGGGTGATCGAGAAAGAATTCGTCGTTACCTCCCAAGATCCAGCAGTGGCCCAAAGAAGTCCGCCCGCCAAGAACAGATCAATTCCCCAGTCCCCGAATCCCCAGGTCTCTCGAGCCCAGAAACCGATGATGCGGGTCTTGATGGTGCCCTGGGCGTCCACGGGAGACCAACCAAGAAACTTCAAAGAGGAAGCAAATCGAGCGTCCTGTTCGGCCAGAAAGACACCCGCGTAGGGGAGACCGAAAAAGAGGACCCTCAGGTCGGCCTGAAATCCCCCTAGCTCGATCTCCCCCAAGACGTGGGCTTGGCCGCTCAGTTCGAGGTCGCCGAATCCCCAAATCCAGGGGCCCGTTTGAGAAACAGCAAGGAGGGCAAGGCTGGGACTGAACTCCCAAATGACTTGATTTGGTCCCCAGAACGTCGTGATGTCGAAATGGGGAGAAACACCGGTGAGAAATCGAAAGGACCAAGAGGGCCGGGAATAATTGAGTCCCAAGCCATACAGCTGGGCGGAGAACGAGTCCCAGTTGAGCAGGCCCGAACCGGCCGGCACCGAAAAACCGAAGGCCCCTGCCTCGAAGGGTCCCACCTGAAGATCAGAATACCAAGCCGTGGTCGCCGTTCCGTCCGACCAGGGGCCGAGCAGGACTCCCGAAGAAAAGGAATCCGCCTGGGTCTGGACTGTGAGGACGCAAAAAAGGGCGCAAAGGAGGGAACCTTTCATCTTCTCTGACCTTACACTCAGAGGTCATCGGAGTTCACCGTCCAAGGCGACCCTGTCAGGGAACAATAGTTTCTCCGCCGCATCAGCCTTCGAGGTGGGCCCATGGCGCGGCAGTTGGACTTCGCTCTTCCCGTGCCGCCGCCTGGTAGCCGAGTCCCTTCCCAAGCGTAGCGAGGAAGCCCAAATGCAAGCCGATCCCGCGGCGAGAAGCGGAGCGTGTCTTTGACACGTGAGCATTCGAGTTAGGGATCGGCGCGGCAGTTGGGCTCCGCAGTAGCTTGGGAAGAGACGATTCAAAAAAAAACGGTATGCCTCT
>JAHFSN010000413.1 GCA_023265735.1 Spirochaetaceae bacterium
GATCGCCATTGTGGCAAAGTCGAGGAAGCGCACGGAGCACAGCCGCACTGTGTGTGCGGCGAGCACCGCACGCGCCCGAGACGCAGCCAGAATGGCGAGATCCAAGCCTAGCAGGAGATCCAGCTCTCCGTTGTCACTGGGCCGCCTCTCCCGCGAGCGGCAACCAGAGGGAGGCTATGGTCCCCTGTCCAACCCTACTCTCCAACCTCACCGTCCCCCCATTCCGCTGAGCCAAACTCTGGGCAAGAATGAGGCCGAGCCCCCCGCCCTGCTCGTCGTGGGTTCCCATAGTCGACAGCTTATCCTCAATGCGAAACAGCCGCTGGAGCGACGCCTCGTCGATGCCCACCCCCTCGTCCTCCACCGTGATCCGGCACCGGCCGTCGACGGCACAAGCGCCCAAGTGGATCTTCTTGCCCGGGTGGCTGTACTTAATGGCATTCGAGAGGAGGTTGCCCAAAATGAGCTGAACCGTCTCCGGATCCCCCCGGGGCACGGGAAACGGGCCGCTGGCCAGGTCGAGGCCAATCCCCTTGGCATTGGCGTGGGGGCCGACAGCCGCCACCACGGCCCTCAGGAGCTCACCCAGGTCCAGGGCCTGGGTCTTGGGAGTCCAGTCGTACAGCTGGGACCTTGACCACCACAAAAGCTTTTCGAGGAAGGCGTGGGTCTTCTCGAGGGAGCTGGCCAGGGTCTCCACCTGGGCGTACCGGGGTTCCAGGCCCGTCATCTTTCCAAAGAGGTGTTTGCGCACGTAGCGGGCGGCCCCGCCGATGGGTCCCCTCAGGTCGTGGGCCACAATGGCGAAGAACAGGTCCTTGGCCCGGGCCGCTTCGACCAGCTTCCGGTTGCGCTCCTGAATTTCCGCGTCGAGGCGCTGGACGGTCTGTTCCGACTGGCTGCGGGTCATCATGAAGTAGCCAAAGAGCATGATGGTCGACAGCAAGATGGCCCCCGATACGTAGATCACGTTCAGCGGGCTAACTTCGACCACGCCTCCGCGATAGGCCATGTTGCCCATCACGACCACGCGGACGAGAGACGCGAGGCTCAGAATCACGAAGGGAAAGGCCGTCAGCCCGTTCCACAGCCTCAGCCGGGGTTCCACCCGCCAGAGGAGCAGCACCGCGGTGGTCAAGGGGCCCAGGGTCTCCCAGCCCGAGAACACCAGGGCCCGGGCGACGTAGGGCTGACCCAGGACGAGGACGAACGACAAAACCTGCAGGGGAATGATGCCGTAGACCCACCGGGGAAAGGGGGCCGAGAACCGGAACACCCACACCGAATGCGAAAGCAGCACCGAGGCGACCGTGTACGCCGAGTTTCCGAGGACCAGGGGGATCCAAGGAGGAACCCCGGGTGGCAGGGCGTCGGAGACCGTCCCCAGGGCCAAGAGGCTCTGGCCCATCACCCAAAGCCAGGCCCCCTGGAAGTTCCGGCCCGACCAGGCCAGCAGCACGGCAAGCCCGACATTCGTCAGGTACGAAAGGGCCATGATGATATGGAGGTCTGAGTAGAATGCCTCCAAGGTCTAGAGCTCTTTCGAGAAGTGGTGGGAGACGATCTTCATGCGGAAATTCAAGTAGAGCCGGTGGGCGTCGTGCCTCTGGGGACCGGAATCCAGGCTGAAGGTGGCGCACCCGGCTTGCCGGGCCTGGGCCTCGGCGTGGTCGAGCAAGGCCCGGCCCAGTCCCTCGCCGCGGTGGCTGGGGGCCGTCACCAGGTCGTCCACGTACATCGTCTTTCCGGAGTGCAGCATGTGCTGGATGCGCCACCCGATGACGGCGGCGACGTGCCCATCCACCCGGGCGCCCCACAGGCGGTAGCCCTCGGCGCGCTGGCGCGGAAACGAATTCAGCAGGCCGGCCAGGGTCAGGGCAGGACGGAGCTCCTTCAGGACGGGAAAGGCGTCCTTCAGGTCGTTCTCAGTTTCTAGTTCTCGAATCTCCATGGTGTATTGTACCATGAACGCCGGTCCCCTAGTGTTGCGTCCCGAGGTCCTCACGATATGGAAATCCGACAGGATGACCTAGTTTACAGGATCCACAGGATGAACTTTGATTCAATTTCCACTCGCCCAGTTGAGAAATTCCGGGCAGGCGGCGAGCGTAGCGAAGCCCATGGAGTTCTGGGCGCAGGAGATCGGTATTCTGGCCAAATCGAGGAAGTGCACGGAGCACAGCCGTACTGTGTGTACGGCGAGCACCGCACACGACCGAGATGCAGCCAGAATGCCGAGATCCAAGCCCTAGCTACTTCTGGTTCAAGGATGGTGGAATGGAGCAAGAGAGCACAGGACGGCAGCGTCAGGCCAGAGAAACGAAGAGGCGTATCTTCGAAGCCGCCATGGACCGGATGCGGGAGAAGGGCTACTACGGGACGCGTATCGAAGACGTCTGCCAGGCCGCCCAGGTCTCGGTGGGAACCTTCTACCACCACTACGACTCGAAACTCGACATCTTTTCCTTCACCTACGCCGAAGCCGACGAGTATTTCGAGAATGAAGTGGCCCCCCGGCTGGCGGCAGAGGCGCCTGAACGGAGAATTCTGGCCTACTTTGACCTCTACGCCGAGTTCAACAAGAGGATGGGAGTCGATTTCGTGAAGGTGCTCTACCACGGCGACAACACCTGGTTCACCAAAAAGGACCGGGCCATGCAGAGAGTCCTGCGGGAGCAGATCGCCGACGCCCAGGCGGCCGGGACCCTCGACCCCACGATTTCGGCGTCCGACCTGACCGAATCCCTCTTCGTCCTGGCCCGGGGCGCCGTCTACGACTGGTGCATCCACAACGGAAGCTACGACCTGACCGAGTCCCTGGAACGGCTCATGAACCGGATGCTGAAGGGCTTCCAGTCGCCCTCCTCTTATCGATAAGGCAAGATTGACAACTCCCCCAGCGAGACGTACCATCATTTGACCGAATGGATTCGGCGAAACGAGAGCTCCGTCACCAGGGATCCCGTTTCGCCGTTCATTCGGCGAACATTCATGCGAAGGAGTTGTTCATCATGAAGCAACTGAATTCCGTTGCGGCCCTTCTCTTGGGTTTCGC
>JAHFSN010000414.1 GCA_023265735.1 Spirochaetaceae bacterium
CCGACGAACACAACAAGTACCTAAGGGAGCTGGGGCTGCCGGAGCTGCCGAAGTAGACAACCATACGCGCCCCTGGGCGATTCCCAGAATTTCCGGATATCATTCAGCGCAGGAGCGCTGGAATGGCCGGTCCCGTTCGTTACCACCTAGGAAAATTTCCTCCCGACGACCTGGAGTGGAAACGTCTCATTCCGCTCATTGGCCCCGCGAACGCCGGGTTGGCTCGCTACGATGGGCTCCTATCGGCCATACCCAATTCGCAGGTGCTCCTCTCCCCTCTGACCACCCAGGAAGCCGTCCTGTCGTCAAAGATCGAAGGCACCAACGTCACCATCGGAGAAGTCCTCGAAATCGAAGCCGGTGGTGAGTCCGAAGCCTTCACTCAACCGAAGCGCGATGACGCCGAGGAAGTTCTCAACTACCGGAAGGCCATGGTGACCGCGGTCAAGGAGCTTCGACAGCGACCGATATCCCAGCACCTGATCCGCTCCATCCATGCTCAGCTCATGCAAGGCGTCAGGGGGAAGAACAAATCGCCGGGGCAGATCCGGACCGATCAGAATTGGATTGGTTCGCCGGGTTGTCCGATCGATGAAGCCTCCTTCGTTCCGATCGCGCCAGAACATCTTCCCCAAGGACTGGATGACTGGGAACGCTTTGTGGCAACAGACCCTGACCTGGACGTCCTCGTTCACCTCGCCCTCATCCATGTGGAGTTTGAGGCGCTCCACCCCTTTCAGGACGGGAACGGCCGCTTGGGTCGCATGCTCATTCCTTTGTATCTGTACCACCGGGGCCTCTTGTCGAGCCCTGAGTTCTACATGAGTGGATATTTGGAAACCAATCGGGACCTTTATCTGGAACGCCTTCGGTCGGTTTCCCGCCATGGTGACTGGACGTCTTGGTGTGAGTTCTTCTTGCGTGGTATCCAGGAACAGGCTTCCGAAAACGAGCGAAAGGCACGGGCCATCCTCGACCTCTATGAACAGGTCAAACTCAAAGTTGTCGATACGACGCACTCACAGCATTCGATCCGTGCGGTGGACTTCCTTTTCCAGACCCCGATCTTCTCGGGTTCCGCCTTTACAGGCCGATCAGACATCCCGAAGCCCACCGCGAACAGAATCTTGCGGATTCTGAGGGACGAAGGACTTCTGTTGCCCATCCGGGAGGGCCGGGGTCGTTCGCCCGGGGTCTATGCGTTCCGAGAACTCCTCAACATCGCTGAGGACGACGAAGTCTTTTGAGTCTCACACGTGAATCACAAGAAAAGTTGTGTCTCATATTCTTCAATTTGTGAGACACAAACCTTGTTGAATCGCACAGGTGAGTCACAACCAAGCGGCTCAACGGACCGTCGATTCCCTGAAACCTCGCCTTCCCTCCCCCCAAAATCTCGCACCACGGCACCGAAATCTCACACTCCATCACCCCAACTTCGTTCCACGGCGCCGCAACTTCATTCTCTCTCGCCGAGATCTCGTTCTCTCTCACCGGAAAATCGTTCCACGGCACCGGAATCTGATTCCACGGCACAAGAATCTCGCACCACGGCGGCGGAATTTCCTTCCACGGCACGGGAAAACGACACCACGGCACCCCAATCTCACACCACAGTGCCGTGGTGCCATTTTTTGACCATCGCCGGTTAAATTCGTATTAACACTCTATAATGTGAGCACTAAAGGAGGGACAACGTGCCCAAAACGACTAGTCTTCTGAGTGAATTTCTGACCGAAAGCCGGATTCTCGTCGAGAACGCCCGGCACCTGCCCGACATGTCCGCCGTGCTGAAGGACTTCGGCTACACCGCCGAGCGTCTGGACCAGGGCCTGGCCTTGCTGGCCGAGACCGAAGCCCTGATCCAGAAGCAAATCCGGGAGTACGGCGAATCCTACGCCGCCACCCAGGCCCTGACCGACGCCTGGGCCGCCGCCGACGCGGTCTACATCAAGACCCTGAAGGTGGCGCGGATTGCCTTCGGCGACGAGCCCGGGTCCGGTGCGGCCCTGAAGCTGTCGGGCCTGCGCAAACAGACTGTCACCGGTTGGCTCGACCAGGCGTCCACCTTCTACGCCAACCTGAACGCCGGGTTCGGCGACCGGCTAGCCCGGTTCGGGTACACCCCGGCCAAGCTGGCCGCCGAGGCCGCCCTCGTCGAGGGGGTCCGCCAGACCCTCCAGGCCCAGGCCAAGGAGTCGGGAGAGGCCCAGCAGGCCACCGTCGTCCGAGACGCCAAGGTCGCCGAGTTCGACACCTGGGTGAGCGAGCTCCGGGCCATCGCCCGGGTGGCCTTCGCCGACGAGCCCCAGAAGCTAGAAAAGCTCGGCATCGTGGTCCTCAACGCACCCCGGGCCAAGAGAAAGGCGGCGTCCCCCGCCTAAGAGCCTATTTCAGTAGGGGCTGTGCCTTCGCATTGCGGGGCCCGGTCATCGGACCGGGCTTCTAGGATCGTGTCCCGCAAAATTCCGCACACCGGGATGGATTCCGGTTCGACCTATTGGGAATTGGGTTTCGCAAGATAAGGCCCCCAAACCCAACCCCATTCTTTCTTGTTCGTAAGCACATAAACCCAACGTCCTTGAGGATCGCTTCGATCTTCCATCGGCCGCTCGTCGATCTGAAAGACGGATTCGCCCTTACTGAGGGTTCTCAAAATCTTGCCGTCGGTGCCGGGGGAACCCCGTAAGCGAACGCCGCTGTCGTTGACTTCGGAAGGCGGGATCTTCGTCGAATCGGGAATTCCCTTGGCAAGGATGGTCTCTCGGGACAGGGCCCTCTGTTTTCGAAGTGCGTCGACGAGTCGAGGATCACCTCGGTCGACGGCCAGGTCCATCAAGGTCTTCACGAAGACCCGGGAGTATCCGGGATACGAATATGTCCAACTTACAAAGAGCTGATTCAAGTTCTTCCAAGTAGGAATGAGCTCCAAAAGAATAGCGACCGGAGCGTCGTCGATAAGGCGTGCTGCCGTGTTCGACATGCCGTCCCACGAATCACCGCCACCATTGTGTCCACGCGATTCCCGAAGAGCTTCGAAAGGGTAGTTGCCG
>JAHFSN010000415.1 GCA_023265735.1 Spirochaetaceae bacterium
CAGTTGGCCCTGAGCTACGGCGTGTACCCCGAGTACCTGCCCCTGCCCAAGAACACCGGCGAACTGATCGTCCAATCGCTCCAGAGTCTGGTCAAGGAAGGCGAACTGAAGAAGGACGACCTGGTCGTCATCCTGGCGGGTTCCCCCGGTCACCAGGACGCGGGGTCCAACATCCTCGAGATCAACACCGTGGAACGAAGCCTGAAGGGTCGGCTGGAAGGCTACTGCTGAACAACGCCCTTCGCCGACCGCGAAGGGCCGGGCTCTGGAGTCTCCCCTCTTGGAGAGACTCCACGCCCTGGTTTTGAGGCGCATGGCGCGTTGAACGGTTCAGCGCGCCCATCTTTTTCTTGGGACTAACCACTTCCCTCCTTCTGCTGAATTCCCAAAAGAATCGGGTCTATGGTCACGTCGCTTCGGCTTCTGCTCGATGGGTTCTCGTTCCTGCTTGTTCTGACACTCCTCTTCGGGACAGCGAAAGACCGGGAAAATCGGCTCTTCACCGCGATGCTGGTGATGACGCTGACCCAGCTTCTGCTGGAAGGGGTCATGACGGCGTTCAACGGCGTCCCTGGCCCAGGGGCCCGGGCCCTGGAAGCAACCGCCCGCCTGCTGTTCTTCCTCAACCACCCCACCGTCCCGCTCCTCTACGCCGTCTACGTCGTCTACTAGGTCAAAGGCCCCTCCCGGCGGCGTCGATCCTGGCAGAGGTGGCTCATCCTCCCCGCGGTCGTTTCCGGTTTGATGAGCCTGGCTAGTCTGGTGTGGGGAGTCTTTTTCCGTTGGGACGGTGACACTATGGTCCGGGGTCCTTGGTTCTGGCTCTTCGCCGTCCTCACCACCCTATACATGGTGTTTGTCGTGGGGTATCTGCTGACGCACCGGCAGAACGTCCCCGTCAGGCGATTTTTGGCCCTGGTGAGTTTTCCCTTGGTGCCAACGGCGGGCGGAATTCTCGAAGGGTTCTTTCCGGAGCTTCCCATCACCTGGCCCCTGATGACCTTGGCCCTGCAGCTGCTTTTCCTGACCGTCCAGGAGCGCAAGCTCACCCACGACTACCTTACCGAATGCCGTAACCGCCGGGGCCTCGATGAGTTCCTGGGCGCCAGGGTTCGGGATGCCCGGGACAGGCAGAGGGGGTTCGCGGCCTTCCTGGCGGATGTGGACAATTTCAAATCGATCAACGACCGCTTTGGCCACGCGGTCGGAGACCAAGCCCTGATGCGGACAGTGAAAATCCTTCAGTCGTGCCTGAGGACAGAAGACTTCCTCGCCCGATTTGGGGGCGACGAATTTGTGGGCGTCCTTCCAGCGGTTGGCGAGGAGGAATTGCGGTCCATCCTCGCCCGGATTCACCAGCGGTTTGCCGCCCACCGGTCGGGCCAGGGATACGAGTTGTCCCTCAGCATCGGCGCCGATCTCTTCCGGGCCGAGGTCGACCTCCACGCCGACGCGTTTCTCAAACGCCTGGATGGCCTGATGTACCTGGAAAAGAACACCAAAAACCGGGTGGAGACCCGAACCCCGGGGCCGGAAACAGCCTGACAGCCTGGTCCCCGAAGATCCTCAGGAAACGCGGCGTTCCCAGGCCCGGTTTCGAAACCACAGCCCGATATCGATAAGGACCATCGCGAAGTTTACGACGTAGAGCCAGACAACCAGGTCGTAGCGGTAAAAGATTTTGTTAAGAACACCGGCCAGGTACCCCAGTTCCACGATCAGCAAGAAGACAAGGCTCTTTCCTCCTGTCGTACGGGTCTTCCAGGATTTATAGATGGCGGGCGGCCAAGCGAAACCGAAACAAACGAGCATCAAAACTTCGTAGGGACTCATAGGACCCTCCTGACCCTATAATACCCCTTAGCGGTCAGGAATGGACAGATGAGGACACCAGGCAAGCATGGGGTTCGCCGAAGGCGAAGCCCTGCGATGCCCGATTAACCCTAGCGCCGGAGATCGTCATTTTGGCTAAGCCGAAGGCGAGTGTCTCCCGGAGGCGTACTGTGTGTACGCCGAGGACAGACGCGACCCTGAGGCAACGCCAAAATGGCGAGATCCAAGCTACATGAAATTCTTGAGGAAGTCCTTGTCGAGGTTGTACTTCTTGATCCTGAGCCCCATGATCCGCTCGGTGATCCCCAGGGTTTTGGCGGCCTTGGAGTAGTTCCCCTTGCTGGATTTTAGGGCGTCGAGGATGAGTTCGCGCTCGATGCGGTCGACGGTCTCCTGCAGGGTGGCCGTCGGGGCGGTCCCCGTCGACTCGGCGCTCTGGAGGCTGGGGGGAAGGTGAATCCCGAGGATGACGTCGTTGTTCGCCAGGAGAACGGCTCGCTCGACGACGTTCTCGAGCTCACGAACGTTGCCGGGCCAGTGGTAGCTCATCAGCAGATTGATGGCGCTGGTGGCGATGCGCTTTACGTTCTTGTGGCTGCGCTTGTTGTACTTCTCGATGAAATGGTCGGCCAGCAGCAGGATGTCGCTCTTACGCTCCCTCAGGGGGGGCAGGTGGAGGGGAAACACGTTGAGGCGGTAGTAGAGGTCTTCCCGGAACTGGTTCTTGAGGAGGAGGTCCTCCAGGGGACGATTGGTGGCAGCCACCACCCGGACGTCAATCTTGATGGTCCGGTTGCCGCCCACGCGCTCGATCTCCCTTTCCTGGAGCACCCGCAGGAGCTTCACCTGCATGGCGGGCGACAGGTCGCCGATCTCGTCGAGGAAGATGGTTCCGGTGTCGGCCAGCTCGAACCGGCCCTTGCGGGTGGCGATGGCCCCCGTGAAAGCGCCCTTCTCGTGGCCAAAGAGCTCGCTTTCGATGACGGTTTCGGGGAGGGCCGCGCAGTTCACCTTGATGAAGGGCTTGTCGGCCCGGGGGCTGGAGTAGTGGATGGCCTGGGCCACCAGCTCCTTGCCCGTGCCGCTTTCGCCTCGGATGAGCACTGTGGTGTCCGAAGGGGCCACCTGGGCCAGAAGGTCGTAGAGGGCCCGCATGGCGTGGCTCTTGCCGATGATGTTGGCGGGCTGGAGGCTCTCCTTGAGCACCGTCTTGAGGCG
>JAHFSN010000027.1 GCA_023265735.1 Spirochaetaceae bacterium
GGAACGTCAGGTTGAAGGTGTTCTTGGGACCCATCCACCCCAGACGGAACCCTTCGGTCTGCCATCGGGCCTCCACCTCCATGGTCGCCTCCTTCCACCGGGCCGTCGTGGTTTGGGTGGGATCGGGATTTCCTGACTCCAGTTGGAAGCTCGCCCCCCAGCGGCCCCTCTCGTAGGGAGCCGTCGCGGCCACCTTCTGGCGGCTGGACCACCCCGGGGGACCAGCGCCCACGCCAGCCAGAAAGGACCACGAGATTCCCACAAGATCCACGGCCCAGGTCCCCAAGGCGGCCCAGCCCTTCTTTTGTCCCCAGGAGACCCGGGCCCCTGTTCCCTGGGACTCCCAGCCGCCCTCGAAGCGCCCCGACGGGTCGCGTTCGGCCCCCTCCCATCCAGCGAGCCAGCCCGACCAGCCGCCCTGGCCCGAGAGGGTCCAGGAGTCGAGGTCGCGCCGAATCCAGGCATCGCGGAACCCCGCCTTCGTCTGAAGGCGCCACGGACCCGATTCGCCGGAGAGCCGGGCCCGATGTCCCCAGCCCGAGGGTCCGACGGCCGGCACGTACGCCGTTGTCTCCTCCCCGGCCGAGAGTCCCTTAGCCTGGTAGGAAACCCCGAGCCTGGCGCGGTCGTCCCAGGGGGACTCGAGGGGCTGAGGATCCAGAAGCCACGTCCTATCGGCCCCGGCCGCCAGGGTCCAAGGTCCCCAGCCAACCCTTCCCTGGCCGCCTGCCTCCAGGTTGTCCGGTCTCTGGACGCTCCAGACGCCCCAGGAGTCGGTGTTCACTCCCATCCCCCAATGCCCCGACGAGAGGCTGGTCCCCGGCGACCAGGTGCGCCAGCCCTCCCCTCCGGAATACACGACCAGGGGTCCCGTTTGGAACGCTCCCGCCCGGACCCAGGCCGAACTGGCCCCTTGGTCCCTCCACCACCAGCGGCTCTCCCAGGAGGGCGCCGGGGACCACCAGGATCCCAGACCGGTCAATCGGCCCTGGTCGGCCGTGGCTTCCAGGCCCCCTTTGGGCAGCCCGGCCAGGGGACTTACCAGCACCACAAGGACCACCAAGCCCATGCATTTTCCCATGACCGCATTGACGGCAAAGGGAGCGAATTCGCTTGCCGATTCATGGGGATGAGGGCCGGCCCCACGTCCCTTTGTCTTGAAGTTTCGGGCGCTTCGTGATTCACTGGACACCGGCCCGGCTTAGGCACCACTCACTTTTGAATGGTGCCCAAACCCGGCCGTCGGAGGTTATTTTTTCATGGTCATTCTTACCCTGAACTGCGGAAGCTCTTCCGTGAAATACCAGGTGTACCATTGGGACGAACAGAAGGTCCTGGCGCGGGGACTCGTAGAACGGGTCGGATCGGTCGAAGCCAACCTGGAACACAGCACCCACCACGGCGAAACCCTGGAGCTGACCCGGGAGATCCCCGATCATCAGACGGCAATCCAGATGATCCTCGACGCCATCGTCGATACCCGGGTCGGCGTCATCAAATCCATCACCGAAGTGGTGGCGGTTGGCCACCGAGTGCTCCACGGCGGTCAGAAGTTCGTGAAATCCATTCAAATCACGCCCGAGACCCTTCAGTCCTTTCGGGAGATCGTCGACCTGGGCCCCCTCCACATGCCCGCCAATATTTCGGGCATCGAAGCGGCCCAGCGGGTCATGCCGAAGGTGCCCCACGTGGCGGTCATGGACACCGCCTGGCACCAGACCATGCCGGCCTCCAGCTACATCTATGCCGTACCCTACGATTGGTACAGCTTTTATGGGGTGCGGCGGTACGGCTTCCACGGGACCAGCTTCCTGTATACGGCCAAGCGGGCCGCCGCCATCCTGAAGAAGAAGCCCACCGAAACCAATCTCATCATCGCCCACATCGGAAACGGCGCCTCGATGAGCGCCATCCAGGACGGCTGTGCCCTGGACACCTCCATGGGGCTGACTCCCCTGGAGGGCCTGGTCATGGGCACACGGTCCGGCGACATGGACCCGGCCATCATCGAGTACGTCGGACGCCGCACCGGCATGGGCCCCCAGGAGATCAATTCCGCCTTGAACAAAAAGTCGGGCCTCCTGGGAATCACGGGCAAGTTCAGCGACCGGCGGGACAACAACAAGGCCGCCGACGAGGGCGAGCCGCGGTCTGTCTTGGCCCGGCAGATCGAGTGCTACCGGATCAAGAAGTACATCGGTTCGTACATGGCGGCCCTGGGCCGGGTCGACGCCGTCGTGTTCACCGCCGGTGTCGGGGAGATGGCCTGGCAGATCCGTGAACTGGCCCTCCAGGGACTCGAGAATCTCGGCATCATCCTGGATCCTGACAAGAACAAACTGAGCCGGACCCGGAACGCCGAGACCCGGATCAGCGCCGACCACTCTCCCATCGCCGTCTACGTGATTCCCACCGACGAAGAACTCGTGATGACCGAAGACACCTACGCCATCATGAAGGGAACCTACGACATCCACACCAACTTCCGGTACAGCTTCGAGGACCCGAAGTACGTGAACAAGGAACGGGCCAAGGCGCTGGAGAAAGAACTGGCCAAGAACCCGGCCCTGAAAGGAATCCTTGCGTGACTCTCGTCGGGGTGGGCCACGCCTTGGCCGACGCCTTCGCCTTCGTGGGCGAAGATGTCCCCAAGATCATGGGGCTCCACCCCGGCAGTTTCAACCGGGTTCCTGACTATCGGATGCGGGCCATCCTGGCCACCCTCAGCCAAAGGACCCTGGTCGCCGGGGGAAGCGCCGCCAACGCCATCAAGCTGGCGGCTCGGCTGGGGGTCGACGCTCATTTCGTGGGCCAATGCGGACACGACGAAGCGGGGCAGATCTTCGAAAGCGAGCTTCTGGTCGCCGGGGTGAAAGTGAACCTCACCAAGAGCGACGCCCCCACCGGGATCTGCGTGACCTTCCTGTCGCCCCAGCAGGACCGCACGGTGGCCACGTTCCGGTCGGCCTCGGGCAACCTTCCTTCGGGCCTCCTGGGCGACACCCTCCTCCGGGTGGCCGATACCGTGGTCCTGGAGGGCTACCTCCTGGACGAACCGGAGTTCCTGGAAGAACTGCTGTCTCGGTGCAAGGCCCGGGGAAAGGCCGTGGCCTTCGACACGGGCGACGGGTCCCTGGCCGAGGTCCACAGAGAGGCCCTCCTGAAACACCTCGAAGCCAAGAGGATTCAGTACTTCTTCCTCCAGGAATCGGAGGCGGCCACCCTGACCGGACAGGACGCCGAGGGGGCCCTCAAGGAACTCTCCCAGTACGTCACCGTTGCCGTTTTGAAGAGGGGAGACCGGGGCTACCTCCTCTGGAACCAGAACAAGATCGTCGCCATTCCCTTGGCGGGCTCAGTTTCTATCGACGCCTCAGGGGCCGGCGACGGGTTCGAAGCCGGGTTCCTTTGGGCTCTGGACCGGGGCTGGACGGTGCCCGACGCGTGCCGGGCCGGCAGCCTCGTGGCCGCCTGCATCGTCCAGCAGCCGGGCACCAAGGTCGACGAGGCCAGGTGGAGCCGCCTCGTCTCGCAGCTAGGCGAACTCGAGGCCGGCCGGGCACCCTAGGGTGCCGTTTCTGAACCTCAAGAGAATTGCTCGAGTTTTTCGAGGGCCCCCAGAATCAGCGCTTGACTGGCCGCCCACAGGGTCTCGGGCCGGTCCTCCGAAGAATGCATGGGCTGCCACGCCGGGGGCAAGGTTCCGGCCTCCCCGCCGGCGACCTCCGCAGGCGATTGGCGGATGCTCCGGTAAGCCAGGGCCTGCTTCCGGGGAAGCACGCTCACCTGGGCCGAAGGGATACCGGCGAGAAACAGCCCCAGGTCGTCGGAGAAGGGTGTGTTGACTTCGACCGTGTCTCCCGCGCCGCAGCCCGCCAGCCACCGCTTCGCCTTCCATCTGACCTTGGCGTAGGCGTCGAGCTCGGTAGGAAGCGATTCCCCACGGCTCAGTCTCACCAAATGCTCTCCCAGGTGCCCTAGGACGAGGGTGTCGCCGATGCCCGTCATATCCAGCACCACGGGAAACAGCCGCGCCACGGGGCCCCAGGACCGCGCCAGGGCGTAGGCCCCTTGCTGGGAGGCACCGGTGCCTGGGGGCAGCTCTTCGCCATCTGTGAAGATCACCCTCAGGGGGCGCGCCGCCCGCAACACGTACTCCACCAAGGCCAGGACGCTGGCCCCATTGTCATTGGCCCCCGGGGACGAAGGCACCCGATCATAGTGGGCCAGGAGGATGGTCTCTCCTGGCTGGGGTTTGAACTCCCTGCCGCCTCGAACCTGGATATGCTGAAACGGCCCGATGCCGATCCGCTCATGGGGAATCGACAGACCGCGGAGGGTGTCGATGAGCACCGCCCGCCGGTCTTCCCCCGGTGCGCAGAACGTAGAGAACCACCGGGGATAGGCCAGGGCCGCAGGGACGCGCATCACAGTCTCCCTTCAAGACACTTCTTGATAGATACCTACCAGAACCCTCCCTTTTCTTCAACCAGAAGTCCAAAAAATTCATCCAGAAGATTTGACACCGCATTTTCCATCAACGAGACTTTGGATTAAGCCCGTCAAGAGCAAACGGGACACAGTCCGGAAATTCTTATAAGGAGGAACCTATGGATAAGAAGACCGAAAAAGTCGTCGAGGAACAATGGTCGCGTGAATCGATCATGGAGACCGAGATCCAGATTATCGAGAATATGATTGGTTGTCGCACTGTTGAGGCAGTCGAAGCGTCCATCAGTTACGCGCATTTTCTGCATCTTTCAGGGCTCTCCAACGACAACTATCCGCTTTTTCTCAAATTGTTGGAAGTCGAAAACCATTGGGTTATCGACGCTATGCTCGGAAAGAAAGATCCTTTCCTTCTTCTGAGTCCGATTCCCCCCAACAATTACCTCATTATGCAGGCCTTTAAGCTGCTCACGAACTGGCACCCGGGCGGGATTTATCCCAAGACCCTGGCCATCGTTCTGGGCGTTCTTCAGGCGGCATATGCGTCTCCCAAAGACGGCGTCAAGATCTACAAGACCAGCATCAATGACGTCAACAATTTGGCGAAACACCTGAACAAGGAGACGGGCCAAGAGGAAGCGAACAACCGCTTCATCCTGGAAATCCTGGATCGGTTCGGGTCGATGGCGGGAACGACAGCCGACAACGACATCGAGCAGATGGCGCGGCAGGCGAACAGCATCAGAACCTTCTTCTTCGATAAGCGCAAGAAGATGGAAGATGTGATTCCTCAGGTCCTTTTGGTCAAGTCCGACTACGTGGCCAAGGAAACCAGTCCCGAACAACTGTACTCGGACTAATCAGCAAGGAGGTATGACATGATTGAACTTTACGAAAAGAAAGAAACCTGGTCCACGGAACAGATTGCTCAAATCGAGTATACGCTGTTGCGCGGGATTATGGGTTGCCGGACCACCGAAGCGGTCGAAGCCGCCGCGACCTATTCGCGGTTTCTCAACTCCGTCGGGATCACCAACGGCAACTATCCGATCTTCCTGAAGGTCCTCACGACCCGGAACCATCACGTGATTGACTCCCTCCTGGGAACCCGTGACCCGTTCCTGTTCATGAGTTCCATCCAGCCCAACTACTTCATCGTGGCTACGTGCTTCAGCATCTTGGCCAAGTACCTCAAGGGCGAGATCTATCCCAAGACGCTGGGGATTATCCTGGGCGTGTTCCAGGCGACCTACAATTCGCCCCTGGACGGCTACAAGATCTATCCTCCGACCATTGCGGACATCAACAGCCTGGGCAAGCATCTGGTCGAGGAAAAGGGCCAAGACGACCTCCTCAACCGGAGCATCTTGGATATCCTCGACAAGCTGAGCGAGCTGGAAGGACTGAACGTCGACGAGGATATGGAAGATCTCGCCGTTCACAGCCACAACATCCGCAACTATTTCTTTGATTCGGCCAAGAAACTGGTGGAAGTCATTCCCGATGTTCTGCTCCGCCAGGAACCGAACATGGAACAAGACGTCGAGCCCCGACAGCAGGCCCCCGTTTCCTGATCTGAGGAACAACAACGCAGGGCCGCCCTCGGAGGCGGTCCTGCATGAGTAGGAGAATCCGATGGCTATTCCGAACAAAGAAAGAGAGCGGATGAAACTCGGCTGGCCTCAAGAGGAAATTGACGCCCTGGAACTCTCGTTCCTGAAGGAGATTTTCTCGTGCCGGGACAAATTGGGAGTCAGCGCTGCCGTCCGCTATGCCGCCTTTATGGCCAAGAAAGTGGGACTCAACTCTGACAACTACCCGGTGTTCTTTGAGCTGATTGAAACGGGAAACCAGTGGGTGGTGAACACTCTCCTTCAGGACCAGCAGCCGGAGGCCTTCTTCAAGCCCGTCCAGCTGAACTCGTTCATGATCGGCGAGGCTCTCCGGATGCTGACGCAATGGCAAACCGGCGGAGTGCATCCCAAGAGTCTGCAGATCATCTTTGGGATCCTCAAACTGGCCTACGAAAACCCTGTCGAAGGGTATAGGCTGTATCAGCTCAGCATCCCCGAGGTCAACAACCTGGGAAAGCACCTGGACAAATCCAAGGACCAGAGGGACCCCCTGAACCGGGTGATCCTCTCCATCCTCGACAAGGTAGCTTCGCTGGTGGAACCGGGCAAGGAAATCAAGGACAAGGCAACCCTCGATGTGGCCACCCAGGCCAACAATATCCGAGGCAAGTTCCTGGATCTGGAGAAGACCCTCGACGAAGCGATTCCCGAACTTCTCCTCAAACGAGGAGACTACACCGAGTTCGAGGTCGCCCCCGAGGAGTGACCTCCGCAGCCCCCAAAAAACCTTTCCAGCCGGAAAGGTTTTTTTTGGCTCGCCTTCTTTTACTTCTTTCCCTGATAGATTTTCATGAAGGCCTTGCCCATGCCGCCGTAGTCGTCGTTTTCCTTCTGCAAGGCGACCTGGTCGACCTCCGTCATCCACTTGCGGAAATAGGCATTGATGTACTGTCTCCGGGTCTCCAGATTGGAGATAATCACCCCGGCCTTCCCCTGGGGGTCGCTCGTGTAGCCCACCAGCAGACCTTCAACAACTCTCTTCATATTCCCAAGATCGATCGCCATCATCGTGGCTAGTCTGGTTTCAAACACGTCGATGGAGGCGTTGTCGAAGTTCTCGGGTTTCAGCATGGTAAGGTAGCGGTTCTTCTCGTGGCGGACCCAACCGAACTTCTCGTCGGTCCCCGTGATCTTCATGGTCTCGTTCTCGAGGTCCGATTTATCGAAGTCGATGGCGACCACCAGGGGAGCCGCCTTGGAGTTCGTGATCACCATGTAGTTGTTGGGGTTTCTGTCCTCGTCAAACTGAAGCCAGCGGTTCACCAGGTCGGCCATGAGTATGCGGATGAAGGGCGGATTGAGGTAGTCGTAGCTGGAAATTTGCACGGCCTTCTCCACGGTTTTCACACCGCGAAACTTCTTTCCATCGATGGTCAGGACCTTGGTAGGCGCCGACAGTGTCGCCATCTGAAAATCCAACAGGTACACGATCTCCGTCAGCCGGTGGTACAGCGTGTCTTTCTCGCTGGTCAGGGGCTTCACGATCCAGGATTTGCCGTCGGAATCGGTGGCCCCGAGGTACCCTTTGACGGCCGCGTTGAAGGGAATATCGTAGGCCTTCGAGTTTCGCGTGAACTCCAGCTTGGCCAAATGCTCGACCACTTCGCCAAAGGGCCGGTCCAGATAGTAGTAGGAAATGAGTTCGGGATCATGGACATGGGCCGCTAGGCGCTTTATCGCTTCTTCCATGGGTCGTCTCCTGGCGGGCCTGACTCCGCGTCTGGGAGCGCGAACTTCGTCGTCAGATGGCCGTCATGTAGCACGAAATAGGGAGCCTGGCTTCCAGCCCCCGAATAGATAATGTGGTGATGGGGAACGTCGATGACGTTCATCCACACCCCTGACTTTTCTCCGGTTCCCCAGAGCGGGTTGTGTCCGACGATGAAATGCGAGTCGAGGGGCAGATGCAGCTTCGTGAGGGTCGATTGAATGTCCTTTCCGTCGTATTCCTTCATGCTGGGAGTTCCCCGAAATTCATTGATGCGGTTCCACATCAGCTGGTGGTACATGTTCGACCACTCCTTGATGTGGATGAGCTGTTCCCTGGTGCACCCGCTGCGCACGGGACCCGCATGTGTGATGGCAAACCCCTTCCCGGTGATGAACATCGGAAGGTCGTCGAAGATGCGGTCGACGGCGTGAAAATAGGCTTCGCCTTTTCGGGCAATCAGAGTGTTCTTAAATTCCTTCCCCTGAAAAATCCCGCTCTTGGTGAGCCTCTCGTCAAAGGTGTCATGGTTCCCCCGGATGTACACCACTCCCTGGGGATAGGCCGCCATGAACTCGAAGATGTATTCGAGAATGGCCACAGATGTGTCCATCTCCCGCATCATTCCTGAAACGTCGTTATGGACGGTGTCTCCGATCAAGACCATGATCCGTTCACCCCGGGCGATGGCCCCTCGGTTGTCTTCGTGATCGAGGATGCGCTTGAGATTGGGAAGGCTGCTATGGAGATCGCCCACCACCAAGACTACCGCAGAATCGGGAAGCTCCACGAGACCGCCTGGTCCTCCGTCCCTGGTCTTCACCCGGTAGGGGAAATCCACGATGGACTTATGCACGTTTTCGAGCAGGAGGAGGTCACTCTCTTCGCTCATGAATCCGCCTTTCGGCCGCCTCGAGACGTCTGGCTGCCCGTGGGCCCGACAACGGTCTCGCGCCGCGTCTTATGGTAAAGAAGCACCTGAGGAATCACGTCCTCCAGTTCGCGTTTGGTGTCGAAATACGCAAACCTAATGTCAAAAGCGTGGCGGGAAAGGATGGTTTTGGGAGGCGTCTTGTTGTAGTTTCCTATGCCGCTGAGCCGATCGAGTATTTGAAGGATGAGCGAGTTATTCACCTCGTCCTGGTTCTTCGACTTGTCGAGGTATTTTCCAATGGTGTTCAAATCTGAGACGCGGATAGGATACGTCTCGAACCCGTCGTCCGGGTCGTGATACGCCGTTTCAATGATTCCCAGAGCGGATTCGAGGGTCTTGGAATACACGATATCGGGGTGGAAAAAGGAAAGGATGGAGAAGGCCTTCCTGATCGAATAGGCCGACGGGGGAATCGACGCAAAGAGAAGGTGCGCGGCCCGCTGTCCCAGAAGCGCGTCGACCACCCAAGGATTATTGGTAGCAATCAGCCGGAGAAAGAGAGGATAGTTTGTGCGGCTCAAGCCTGTGGTGCTCAGAAACTTCGCGAAATGGACGGCGAGGTCCACCTGTTCGGAGTTCTGGCAGCCGAATATTCCCGAGGAAACCAGGCTGAGGTTCGCCTTGATGAGGGATTCTTCCTCGGACATCTCTTTGAGCGTTTTCTTCATGGACGCTTCACTTTGTCTCCTGCAACTCGTTCCCCAAAAGGAATCTTTGAGGACCCCCTTGTGTAACTATAATCGACAGGAATCCCCGGAAGCAAAGGATTCTTCGGTCAAAGTCAGGTTGATATGGATTTTTGGCCCCTCGCCGCCCATAGTTGAAGTATGAAGCTCCAAGGGAAGAACCTGACGGGGTACTACTCGGTCCGGGAAAAACTCGGCGAAGACCTCTTCACAGAAATCTGGGAGGTCAAACCTATATTCTCCGCCCTGGAGCTCTACGGCTTCTTTTTCAAGGCTACGGCCAAGGACTGGCGTCCGGATTGCACCAAGGAACTGCTGTCGTATGTGAGGGAAACCTACAATCTGCAGCATCCGAACCTCGTCAACGTCTTTGAATGCGACAAATTCGAGGGACGGGTTTACATCCTCACCGAAAGGGTGAAGGGGTTCCGGCTGGCCGACTACCTGGCCTCCAAGGAGGCCTTCACCGTGGGGGAGGCCCTTTCGATCATCTACGAACTGCTGGGCGTCCTGGTCTACCTTCACAAAAGGGGCCTCACCCGGAACCTCGTGACTCCCCAGACCATTTGGATTTCGCCCCACCTCCCCTTCCTGAACCGGATCCGCCTCGCCTGTTTTGGCTACCAATTTGCGTGGGGGTCGGGGCCCAGCGACGTCGGGGGGCCGGCCCTGGGGGCGTACCTCGCCCCCGAAACGCGCAGGCCCGGGTCTGGTGCCGTCGATTTCGCCTCCGACCTCTACGGCGTGGGAGTGATCCTCTTCCGTCTTCTGACCGGAGAACTCCCCAAAAAAGCCGGTACAGAAGATGGCGCCATGCCCGTGGTCCAGGCGGACAAGCGCCTTCGGGAGAAGGCGGTCCCCCGGGACATCCGTCGGCTCGTCATGTCTCTGATGAAGATCCGAGCGGCCCAGCGGGCGCGGTCAGCCTAGGGGCTGGCCGAGGCCGTGCTGGCGGCCATCCGGCGCTACGTCTCGGGGGAACACGGCGAAATCGACACCAGGGCGTACCTGAACGAAGCTAGCCGAAGGTCCGAAGGTTCGGGACCGACCCTGTCCTGGGACCCCTTGGCGGTGTATGGAACGAGGTCCCCCGAGACGAACCAGGCCGAGGTGCAGCTGTACGGAGCCCGAAACGAGTATTTTGCCCGGCTGGCCGAGGAGTTTCTCCACTCCCGGGCCCAGGGAGCCCTTGAATGGACCAGAACCGCCTTCGCCACGGGACGGGACACCTCGGTCACCTCCCAGGATTTTGTCGACGAGACCCGGTCCGTTCCGGTGTCTCTGCTGCAGGGGAGCCGGGTTGAGGAACCTTCGGCCGACCCCGAAGAGGTGGAGTGGCTCGCCGAGCTCGAACTTTCTCTCCCCGAGGAAGCACCGCAGGAGCCCCGTGGTTGGTGGAGGAAGTGGCTCCGCCGCTGGAGGGATTTTTGGGAAGCCCTGCAGCGGCGGTTGGGGACGGGCCGATAGGACGGTTCTACAGTCGTTTCCCGCACTGGAAGCATTCGTTCCGGAACGAGGAGTTCTCGGAACCGCAGTGGGGGCACTTCACCGCGGTGATCCCACCAGGACGCTTGGGAGGAAGGTGAGGCACGGGGGGAGCTTCGGGCTCGGGGATGGCCGTCTCGGGTTCAGGTTCGGGCTGAGGTGGGGGAGACGCCTCGCTGACGGTCACCGGGGGCCCTTCGGCGGGAACCAGGGCGCCGACGTTGACGGTGACCATTTGGCGTCCTTCCTTTTCGCTGGGAGGCCGGGACAGTTCGGGCAG
>JAHFSN010000416.1 GCA_023265735.1 Spirochaetaceae bacterium
CAGCTTGGTCATGAGATTCACGCCCGTCACCTGGTTCTGGCGCAGCACGTCGAGGACCGACACCACCGCCTGATATGGGGCGTCGGCGCCCCCCTCCACCACTACGCGAAGGGTCTTGAGATCCTTTCCCTTCAGTTTGTCTTTCAACAGCGGATCGAGTTGGGCCAGGGAGGTCTTTGTGTTGCCCAGCCAGACGTCGTTTTCACCGGACACCATGATCCGCAGCTCCGTGACCGTCACATTGGCTGCCGACGTGCTCTTGGGCAGGTCGAGGGCCAGGCCTGGTCCCACCCGGAAGACCGTCGCCACCAAGAAGAAGATGACCAGCATGAGGACCACGTCGATGAGAGGAATGAGGTTGGGGAGGCCCGAAGCCCCCAGACGCCGGGGGAGCCTCACGGCTTGCGCCTCACGACCCGGACCAACTCGTTGGCCTGGCCCTCCAGCCTCCCGATCACCGCGTTGGCCCTCCCCGAAAGCCAAGCGTAGGCGACCATCGAAGGCACCGCGATGATGATCCCCGCCGCCGTTGTCAGCAGGGCCTGGCTGATCCCCAGGGCCAAGACCGAGGGGTCGGACACCGCCCCGAAGTGGCCCAGCACGTCGAACGAAGCAATGATCCCCGACACGGTGCCAAACAGCCCCATGAGAGGAGAGATGTTGGCGATGACGTTGACCGCCGGAATGTTCTGTTCGATGCGGGGCAGCTCCCGGAGCGCCGCGTCCTTCACCGCCTCCTTGAGCTCGCCCTCCGGAAGCAGCCGGTTCTCGATCCCCACGCGGATCAACGCCCCCAGGGGCGCCTCCACCGTGTCGCAGATCGCCAGGGCCTCGTCAAAATGCCCCTTCTCCACCGCACCCTTGACCCGGGAAAACAATTTGTCTTCGTCCGTAGAAATTTTTCGGAAGTACAGCAGCCGTTCCACCAGGATCGCCACCACCGGGATAGCCAAAGCCAGGATGACCCAGAGAATAGGTCCGCCCTTGAGCAAAAGGTCCAACATGCGCGCCTCCAGGGACCAACGTACTTCCCGAACCCCAGGAATTCAAGAAATCCGCCCCATCCCTCGAGAAACACCCAGACCCAGCCCCAAAGTTACAGCTCAAGCGAAGCGAAGAGCCACTATCCCTCGAGCGAAGCGAAGAGTCCTAGCGCGCCCAAGCGAAGAGCTACTGTCCCTCGAGCGAAGCAAAGAGTCCAAACCCGCACAAGAGAGCTACTATCCCTCAAGCGAAGCGATGAGTCCTAACCAGCCACCTGAAGCCGCTTAGCGAACCAGCCCGGCGCGAATGAACCTTTCGCGGTGTGGGAAGCTGCCCCTGATCGGGTCGCGGCCCGAAGCGAGGAGCCCCGATGACAAGCGGTTCCTGAAGAGAGGGGCGGAGCGTGTCTTTGACACGTGAGCACCCGAACGAAGGAACCGCGCCGGCAGCGGGGCCCGCAGCCGGGCCCCGACCCGATCAGTGATGATGCCCGTGGGGGCCGTGAACGTGGCCGTGCTCCAACTCGTCCTTGGTGGCGTCGCGGACGTCGAGCACTTCCACCTCGAAGGCCAGGGTCTGACCCGCCAGCGGATGGTTGCCGTCGACGGTCACCTTGTCGTCGGTGATGGACACGATGCGGACGTGGAACACGTTGCCGTCCTCGTCGTCGTACTGGAATTCCTTGCCGACCTCGATCTCCTCGCTGTCGTCGAATTCGCTGCGCTCCACCTCTTCCACCATCGATTCGTCGCGCTCCCCGTAGGCGTCGCCGGGTTTGACCACCACGGAGACCTTGTCGCCGGGCTGCTTGCCTTCCAGGTGGGATTCCAGACCGGGGATGAGGTTTCCGATGCCGTGGATGTAGGTCAGAGGTTCTTGGCCGACAGAGCTCTCGATGAGGGCCCCCTTGTCGTCTTTGAGGGTGTAGTGAAGGGTGCCAACCTTGTTGGTGGTGATCTTCATACGGAGCTCCTTGGGAAAAGTTCCAACCAATATAGAAAAAAGCGGGACGCAAAGAAAGGGGCCGATCCCCCCTCCCCGGGTCGAAATCGGCAGGGATTGCCAAGGGAGGGGCGCTTGGGGCTACCATGGGACCCCGAGGAGCCCCCCGTTGCCGCACCATCCCCTCTTCCTGGTCAACCTGAAGCATCGTTCGTACGAAGAGGAGCTGATGGACCGGCTCGACGCCGATCGGGCCAAGCTGAAGAAGACCATCGAGCAGTTTGACCTCCTCAACCGCCTCTTCTCGTCGGCCCTCCCCCTGTTCAAGAAACATGTCCTACCCACCCTGCTGACCGATCCGACCAAGGAGTGGACCTTCCTCGACTTCGGATCGGGAGGAGGCGACATCGACAGGGCCATCGTCCGGCTCTGCCGCCGCCGGGGGCTGCGGGTGAAAATCACGGCCCTCGACCTCGACCCCCGGATCCTGCCCTGGGCCCAGGAACTCTGTGCCGGCTATCCCGAAATCACTCCCGTGACCGGTTCCGTGTTCGACCTCGAAAGCCTGGGGGTGTTCGACTTCGTTCTCTCCAACCACACCCTCCACCATTTCACCTACCCCCAGGTACGCCGAGCCGTGGAACTCTGTCAGCGGCAAGCCCGCCATGGCTACCTCCTCAACGACCTGCGCCGCTCGTTCTGGGCCTACGTGGGGTACACCATCTTCACGGGTCTCTTCGTGTGGGGGAGCCTGGCCTTTTCTGACGGACGCCTGTCGATCCGGCGGGGGTTCACCCAGGCCGAACTGGAAACGGAACTGGCCGGGCTGCCCCGCCCGGTGCGGATAGGCCGGGCCAGCCCCGCCCGCATCTACCTGTACTGACGCTCCCTTCTCATTTGCTTTTCTTCGGCCCCTTTCTTATCCTTGGGCTACAATGAAAAACGTGGTGATCATCGGTGCCGGCTACGCAGGTCTGGCGTCGGCCCTCCTGTTGCTGCAAGAGGGCTGGGACGTGACCATCCTCGAAAAGAACGACCAGCCAGGGGGCCGGGCCCGGCTCTGGGAGGACCAGGGGTTCCGGTTCGACATGGGTCCGTCGTGGTACCTG
>JAHFSN010000417.1 GCA_023265735.1 Spirochaetaceae bacterium
CTCCTTCGCCCAGTTCTACACGGGCTTTGCTCGCCATCGGCCACGTTAACTTCATCTACAACCGTTGCCACTTCGTTGGCGGCCACCAAAACTTGGTCTCCGACCGTGTCAGAATCATCCACGGCCACGTTCATTTCACCGACGATCAGCAAGACTTCGTCCCCGGCCACGGGAACTTCATTCCCGACCATCGCAACTTCGTCGACGGCCACCAAGACTTGACCGCCGGCCGGGTCAGAATCATCCACGGCCCCGTTCATTTCACTAACGACCAGCAAGACTTCGTCCCCGACCACGTCACCTTCGACTCCCATCTCCCAGGCGGCGGGCAGCGAGGGCCCGGTAGGCTTCGCGGGTCCGGCGTTCGTTCTCCTCGGTGGATCGGGAGGCGGGGCCGCGCTTGGGTCGCCAGGGTTTGGCTTGGTCGGACCACCAGGCGGCGAAGAGGGCCCGGGCCTGGGCCAGCTGTCCCAGGGACGTGCTGCGCCAGCCGAGCTCCGCCAGGAAAAGGACAAGGACCCACCCCAGCCACCAGCCCCGAAGGTTGACCAGAGACCAGGTGAGGCGGCGTGGGGAAGGCTGGGGATCGGCCAGGGGCTGGAGGAGGCCCCC
This sequence comes from Spirochaetaceae bacterium, assembly GCA_023265735.1. GTDB lineage: Bacteria > Spirochaetota > Spirochaetia > JABEVK01 > JABEVK01 > JAIFLN01. Next base: position 613 of record JAHFSN010000417.1, read on the forward strand.
GGTCGCCGAGGCCAGCTGCCCAAGGCCGGCCCAATCGGCGCCTCCCCGGGACAGCTCGGTGCCGCCGGGGTTCCAGACGGTGCCGAAGGTCCGCCCCGGGCCCGAGGTCTCGGCCACGGAGAATTCCTGGAGTCCCGGGGCTTCGAGGGGAACGTCGGCATCGTAGCGGCCCGGGGCGGTTTCCGCCAGGGGAAAGGCCAGGCCCCCGTGGCGGACGACCAGGCTGGCCCCGGTCTTGAGCCGTCCTTGGTCCAGGGCCTCGACGGACACGTGGGCCACCGAAGCGTCGACCTGCAGGTGGAGTCGGAGGGACTTGTCGCGGTCCGAGGTCTCGAGTCCGCGGACCACCTGTCCCCAGAACCGGTTGAACACGGTCTTTCCCGACCAGTCTCCCAGCCACCGGGTGCCCGAGTCCGAGGTGAACACGGCGACCCGGCCCGCGCCGAACCGCCAGTCCGCGTAGAGGGGGTCGCGGTTCTCGGAACCGACCTGCCAGAGGACCCGGGCCAGGGGTTTGGGCTTGGTGACCAGGTACCCCCGGATGGGCGGCAGATCCCCGCCGACGTCCTGAAGGGGGTCTCGTCCCACCGCCTCGGGGAGGAAGATCCCCTCGGCCACCAGATCGCGGGTGACCCTCACCGTTTCCTTGTGGAGGACGGCGGGGATCTCGGCCCCGGTCACCGGGTAGAAGAGGCCCTCGGTCTGGGCCGCCAGGTCACCCAGCAGCCGGGCGTTGATGTCGTTCCCCACTCCCACGATGGTCAGGCTCACCTGGGCCGCCTTCAGGCTGGCGGCAAACTCCTGGAAGAACGCGTCGGCCTTGTCCGTCTGGCCGTCGGTGAGAAGGACGACGTGGCGCTTGACGGGACCGGGGTGGCCAAAGGCCCGGAGCACCTCTTCGAGGGCCTTGGTCATGTCGGTGCCCCCGCCGTCCCGAAGTTTGTCCAGGGCGCCCAGGATCTCGGCCTTCCGGGTCAGGGGAGTGAAGGGGAGGACCCAGGTGGCTTCGGTGTCGAACTCGAGGATGCCCACTTCGTCGAGGGCGGCCAGTTCGTCGAGGGACTGGGCGATGCCCTGGAGGGCCGCCCCGAGCTTGGTGGTCGACCCCACGGTGTCCGACATGGAACCCGAATGGTCGACGACAAACAGGAGTTTGGACCTGGTGAACTGGACCCTCTGGCGGTTGTCGGTCTGGACGGGCAGCAGGTCTTCCAGGGTCGAGGAGTAGTACTCACCCCGGCCCAGGGACGAGTTGCCGCCGATGACGAGGAGCCCGCCGCCTCCGGCCACCCAGTCCCGAAGCTGGCCCTGCTGGCCGGGGGACAGAGCCGGGGCCGGGACGTTGTCGAGGACCACGGCCGAAAGGCCCTCGTAGCCCGTGGCGTCGCCGGGAAGTCCTTCGGGGCGAACCGTCCGGACCAGGAGTCCCTGGCGGGCCAGGGCGTCGACCAGGGCCGGAGGCGTCCTGTCGGCGACCACCAGGACGGACGCCTGGTTCCCCACCGTGAGGGAGGCCGAAGCCTGGGCCGATTCCAGCGGAGCCCCGGCCTCGGTGACCAGAACTTCCAGGTGCCGGGTCCCCGGGGAGCCGGCGGAAAGGGGAAGGGCGGCCGTGTTGAGGCCGGGTTCCAGGGTCTGCCCGACGGTGGTGACGGGCCGTCCATCGGCGACGAGGGTGAGGGTCACCCGGCGCTCCTGGTCCGACCAAGCCGACCAGCGGACGACCACGGGCTCGTCGGGCCGGGCGGTGGCCGGAACGTCGAGGCCCTGGGCCGCGACCCCCGGCAGGGACCTCCCCAGGGGAACGGCCGACACCGGAAATTCTCCCCAGGACCCGGGCCGGCCCAGGGGGCCCCCCCGGTTGGTCCGGCCGTCGCTGAACAGCACCTGTTCCGAGGGACCCGGTTCGCCCCGAAGCAGCTGGGCCCCGGTGGCCAGGGCGGCCTGGACGTCGGTGGCCCCGGGCCGGGGTCCGGGGAACAGGCTGGCGGTCTCGAGGGTGGTCCGGGCCACGTCCCGGGACTGGAGCCCCGAGAGGACCCGGGGTTCCCCGTCGAAGGCCACCAGGGCCACCCGGTCCCGGTCGCCCAGCTGGGAGACCAGGTGCAGGGCCGCCGCCCTCTCCTGTTCGACAAGTTCGGGGCCCAGGCTTTCCGAGCGGTCCAGGAGGAGGGTGAGGTTCCGGTCGGTGGTGGGCCAGGGGGCGGCCAGGCCCGCCAGGGCCAGGACGGCGGCCACGATGGCCGCCAGCCGTAGGGCCGCCAGACCCGGGTTGGCCTTGCGCGAGAAGCGGCCGTTCCACAGTCGCCATTCGGCGAAGAGCAGGATGAGGGCCGCCACGAGGGGAACCCAGGCCAGCTCCAGGGTTTGGAAGCGGGTCTCCGCGGGGACCCGGGACGGCGCCCCTGACCCGGAAGGGCCCT
>JAHFSN010000418.1 GCA_023265735.1 Spirochaetaceae bacterium
CACCGGCAGGACCTGCTGGTCGAGTCATCGGACCGGGCCCTGGTGCTGGCCCAGGCCCTCGACAGGAAGATCAAGGGCCTCTTCGGCCGGTCTTTCAAGCTGCGCCAGGTGAGCGCCGGGGGCTGCAACGCCTGCGAAGCCGACGTGAACGTTCTAACGACCATCGGCTGGGACCTGAGCCGGTTTGGCATCCAGTTCGTAGCCTCCCCGCGGCACGCCGACGGCCTCCTGGTCACGGGACCCGTCACTCCCCAAATGCTCTTGGCGCTGAAGAAGACCTGGGACGCCGTTCCCGAGCCCAAGCTTGTGATCGCCACGGGGGCCTGCGCGATCAGCGGCGGACTCTACGCCCAGGCCGGACAGACCGGGGTGGACGACGTGCTCAAGGTCGATCTGTTTATTCCGGGATGCCCGCCCCATCCCCTGACCATCCTCGACGGGCTTCTACGGCTTCTGGGCCGCATCAAGGAACCGAAGGGCGCCCCCCGCGGACCGACCCCTCAGCCCTGAACGGGGGGCTTTGGCGTCTTGCCCGCCGGCCTCTTCGGGGTTGATGGGGGAGGGGCCTTCTCGACGGGAGCCGCCTTGGCCGACTTGCGAAGCGCCTTGATCTGTTTGAGGGTCTTGCCCACCGCTTTGACGGCCGCGGCGGTGGCCTCCTTGGCGGTCTTCAGGTCGGACTTCAGGGCCGCCTCCCGGTCTCGGGTCGCGTCCCATACCCCCAGGGCCTGGTCCAGTGAGGCTCCTGCACCGTCACCGGCATGCTTCTGGCGCCATTCTTTGGCCTCCAGGATCTTCTTGTCTGTTTTGGACATGTCGTCCTCCTCTTCTTTCTAGCTATCCAGCTTGTCTTTCAAGAACCGTGCTCCGAGGTCGACCAGTTCGCCGTAGCGGTCCGCCTGGCCCAGGGAGACGAACTTGCGTTCCCTCTGTCCCTGTTCCAGCCACCGGTCGGTCAAGGACGTGACCAGGAGGGGAAAGAGGAGAAGGTTCGTTGTCCCGGTCTCCCGGGCGTAGGGAAGGACGATGCCAGAGCCGTCGATTCTCCCCACTGCGCCGGCTTCCTCTCGGCCCTCGGCCTGGGCCACTTTCTCCCAGCCCATTCCCGGTTCGGGCTGGCCCTTGGGAAAGATCCACCTGTCGTGCCGGCGCGTGGTGACAATGATCATCTGCCAACCGAGGGGGGTCCTCCGGTAGGGGATGACGCCGAACGACCAGCCTGCGGCGTCCTTTCCCGGGGGACCCAGGGGCACCTCGGCCCCCAAGGCCAGGGCCCGGTTGCGGAACCGCGGGTCGTAGGTCAGCTCGGGCCCCAACCCCTTGGGGGCGGGAAATCGGCGGGCCGCCGCCATGTCGGGAAACTCGATCTCGGCGACGTTCAGTCCCTCGAGGGAGTCCTGGTAGCGGTCGATCTCCACCGTGAGTCCCTTCCACAGGTGTCGTTCCCGGGTCTTCCTCAGGCGCAATCCCTCGGTCCGGGACCAGAGCTGCTCGGTGTTCTCCCGGGCCAACGGGACCTCCCACTCGTCCCGGTTCAGCCCTCCGAGCGATTTAAGAGTGAACCTGTCCTGGCCGGCGGTCCGGCGCAGGCGAATTTCCCAACCGCCGGTGTCGGGTAGGTACCCCTGTTCGATGGGTGTGGAGTCGACGGGGTTCTTCCAGGCCCGGAGGTCGACGAAGAACTTGCGCTCAATTTCCTGGCGCATCGGTCCCTCCCTCGCCTTCGGTCAGGCGGCCCAGGGCCCGCCAGAACAATTTGGACCGGAGGCGGTCGCAGTCCCTTCGGGCTGCCTCCCGCTGGTGGCCATGGTCGGCAAAGAGGGCGCCTACCAGCAGGCCGAAGGCCAGAAGGTCGGTACGGCCAGGCCGGGACCTCAGGTCCGTCCACTCGACCTTGAGGCGCTCGAGGAGCACCGACCTGTCTTGAAAGCGTCCCAGGCCGTCTTGGGCTTCCTTGAGGAGAGCCAGACAGGTTCGTACCGTCCCCTGGGAGCCCAGGCCGGCCAGCCCCTCGAGGGCGTAGCGGAGTTTCTTGGCCCTGGTCCTGACCTCGTGGAAGGCCTCGTCGGTCTGGGCGCGTCTGGCGGCCTTCAACCCCTTGCGGAGACCCCGAACCGCCTTGAGGAGACCCTGCCGGGCCAGTTCGAGGGTGGTCATGGGCTCTCCCAGAACGTCGAGGTCGACGAACAAACGTTCGACTTCGAGAATCAGGGCCCCGTACTCCCGGGATTCCAGCCAGGATTTCACCTGCCGCCATTCGGCGTTGCGGCGGTTCAGGAGTCCGGACTTCCATTCGGTCAAACGGCGTCCCTCGTCCCAGGGGAGCCCCGCCGCCAGGGCGGGAAGGTCGAGGAGAAGGACGTCGAGGTCGCGCAATTCGTTGGTCCGTCTCTGGAGTTCCCCCAGCACAGCCTTCAACCGCCTCCCCTCGGGGAGCCGGGCCCAGGGTTCCCCCGAGGCCACGAGGGACCTGACCCGACGCAGGTGGACGCGGTACTGGTGGAGGCATTCCGTGTCGACGTCTTGCCGGGTGCCCCGCTCGTACTGACGGGCCAGCCGCCACTCGTCCTGAATGCGGTCGAGGAGGAACCGAGACCCGGCGGCGCTGGGGATGGGCTTGGGCCAGACCGTGGGGCCGGGGAAGGGCTGGGCGTCGCGGACCAGGCTTTCCACGGGGGAGTCGGAACCGAACCGGGACCACCCATCGGCTTCGAGGGCGGACCGGACGCGGTGCAGGGGTTCCGAGTCGGGGCCCCCAAGCACCAGGTAGGTGTGAGATCGGGCCCTGACTAACTGTCCGTGCACCACGTCGAACGGGGGAGCCCAGCTGAGGGTTCGAACCTTGATCACGGACCGGCCCACCTTCAGAGGGGCCTGGAGTCCAAACACCGCAGGGCTATCGGCCTCGGGTTGCAGGCTGGGGGGGAGTGAGAAGTTCGAGGGGACTGCCGCCGGCCCGGGCCCAGATTTGTACCCGGGCCGTCCACGCCCTGTCGTAGGTGTCAAAGAACTCGACGTCGCGGGATTCCTCGGC
>JAHFSN010000419.1 GCA_023265735.1 Spirochaetaceae bacterium
CCAGGAACGAGGTTACGTGTTCCGCAAGTACAATACCCTGATCCCCACGTTCACCGGGATGGCCGTGACGGCCCTTCTCGAGACCAACTTCCCGCAGCTCGTCGACTACGAGTTCACGTCGAAGATGGAGAAGAGCCTCGACGAAATTGCCCTGGGACAGCACGACCGGCTGGCGTACCTCAAGGAGTTCTACAACGGGCACAACGGTCTCAACGAGGTCGTGACCCGCACGGAGAAGACGATTGACCCCACGGCGTCGAGGTCCCTGAGCCTTCCTCAGCTGAGGCCCACCCAGACCATCAAGATCGGGCGGTTTGGTCCCTACATCGTTGAACCCAAGGACGACGGCACCGAGGCCAAGGCCAGCCTGCCCGGCGACCAGGCCCCCGCCGACCTGAAAGCCACCGACGTGGCGGGGCTCCTCACCCGACAGGATACGGGCCCCGTGGCCCTGGGCACCGACCCCGCCAGCGGCCTGCCCGTGTACGCCCTCAACGGGCGCTTCGGCCCCCACCTGCAGGTGGGCGACAAGGCCGAGGGGTTCAAACCCCGGACCGTCAGCCTCCCCAAGGGCATGAGCCCCGAGGAGGTCACCCTTGAGGCCGCCCTCCAGCTCCTGTCCCTGCCCCGCAACCTCGGCAACCACCCGACCTCGGGCCACCCCATCACCGCCAACAACGGCCGGTTCGGTCCCTACGTGGCCTGCAACGGCGAGTTCCGTTCCCTGAAGAAGGACGACGACCTGTTTACCATCACCTTCGAGCGGGCCCTGGAACTGCTCTCGGAAGAGAAGAAGGCCCGGAGCAATTCCAGCGTCATCAAGGAATTTGCCGTGGGAGAAGGCGGCCTCAAGCGGAAAGTCAGCGTCCTGGCCGGAAAATATGGCGCGTACATGAAATCGGGAGTCCGCAACATCAGCCTTCCCGACGACAAGAAGTCCGCCGAAGCCGCCGCCCTTCTGACGGCCGAAGAGGTCTTCGCCCTCCTCGAAAAACCCGCCGGCAAGGCCTCCAAGAAGAAGGGCTGACCGCCGGCGCAAGCACCGAGGCCTCCCCGGCCGTCTAGGCGGATATGGATGACCGTGTCGCCGAAGCCCTGGGGCGCTGGGGTGTCCCCTACCTTTTTCCCTACCAGGAACTCGTCATCCAAGGTCTTCTCGACCGGGACGAAGTCCGACAAGCCGTCCTTCTGCCCACCGGGGCCGGCAAGAGCCTCTGCTTTCAGCTCCCCGCCCTGCTTCTTCCGCACCCGACACTGGTGGTCTACCCCCTCCGGTCCCTCACCGCCGACCAGAAGCGGCGCAGCGACCAGGCGGGCCTGTCGACGGTGGTCCTCCAGGGAGGCCAGACCAAGGAACAACGCAATGGCATTTGGACCAAGCTCGAGGCAGGGGGCGTCAGACTTCTGCTCACCAACCCGGAAACCCTGGCCCAGCCGCGAGTTCTCGAGAGGCTGAAGCACACACCCTTCAGCCATGCGGTCATCGATGAGGCGCACTGCGTGGAACTCTGGGGAAACAGCTTTCGTCCGGGATACCGCCAGTTGGGGGGCGTCCTGGCCGAGCTGGCGGTGCCCCGGGTGACGGCCTTCACGGCCACGGCCACCGACCGCATCGTGGAGGACTGGGGCGTCTCCCTGTTCGCCGGCAGAGAATTCTCCGTCATCCGGGCCTCGGCCGACCGGCCCAACCTCGACTTCGTCCAGGAACCCTACCTCTCCCTTCGGCGCAGCCTTCCCCGGGCCGTCCTCCGGGAGGCCCGGCCCTCGGTGGTCTTCTGCCGCAGCCGGGAGCACGTGCGCCGCTGGGCCCACCACCTGAACCGCGAGACGGCCCTCGACGTGAGGTTCTACCACGCGGGTCTGACCCGGGACGAGAAGACGGCCGTGGAGCAATGGTTCTTCTCGTCCGCCGACGGGGTGCTCCTGGCGACGAACGCCTACGGTATGGGCGTGGACAAGGCCAATATCCGGTCGGTCTTCCACCTGGAGGCGGCCCCGGGACCCGAAGACTACCTGCAGGAGGCCGGGCGCGCAGGCCGGGACGGCAGCCCCGCCCGGGCCATCCTCTTTGTCCGCAGCCAAGCCAGCACGCCGCCGTCGGGGTGCCGGAGAAGCGCCCTCCTCGCCGCCTTCGGGGAAGACCCCCCGGCCTGCTCGGGCTGCGACGTCTGCCGGGGCACGGACCGGGGACCCCAGCCCGACGTAGGAGAGGCTCTGATGCGCCTTCGTCGGGCGGTTCACCGCCTGGACAGGGCCGAGTGCCGGGCGTATTTGGCGGGCCGGGTGCCGCCCCGGCTCTGGGAATCCGACCTCCCCCGGCTTCCCGGCTGGGGACTCTGGCACGAGGAGGACGACCTCACGGCCCACGAGCTGTGGCGGGGACTCGAGGAAGGCGGCTGGATCCGTTTCCACCGGCACGGGCCCTGGAAGGGTCTCTTGGCTCCCGTTGACACCGGCAAGGCCATCCCCCTAAACTCGATCCCATGAGTTCTCCTCAGGGTGCCGCCTCTCCCGAGTCTTGGAAATGAAGGCTCCGTCGGCGGTCGTCTTTCTCGGCAATCCAGGCAAAGAATACGAGTTCACCAGACACAATGCGGGCTTTCTCGTGGCCCGGCAGTGGAGCCCCGCCCAAGAGGCCCCTTGGCAGAAGAAGTTCAAAGGCGAATGGTCTTCGGTCGTGTGGAAGGCCCGAAAGGTCTACCTGCTCCGACCCGAAACCTACATGAATCTTGTGGGGGAGAGCGCCCGGGCGTTGGGGGAGTTCTTCCGCGTTCCGGCCGACGAGTGGCTGGCGGTCCACGACGACATTGACCTGCCATTTGGGACCATCCGGACCCAGTTCGGCGGAGGGCTCGGCGGTCACAACGGGCTCAGATCTCTCCGGCAGCACCTAGGGACCGACGGCTTCCATCGCCTGCGGATTGGCATCGGGCGCCCCGCCCGGGGCGACGTGGCGTCGTTTGTCCTGGGCCGATTCACCCCCGACGAGGAGATCGAATGGGGGAGGATCGCCGACCAGGCCGTCTCGGCCCT
>JAHFSN010000420.1 GCA_023265735.1 Spirochaetaceae bacterium
GGCCCTGGGTCTGCTCCTGTTGCGCCGGGGCCTGTACGCCGACGCCGAGGCCCTCCTCCGGACCGCCCTGGCCACCCTGACCCGGCACAATACCAACCCCGCCGACGGGGAGATCTCGTACCACCTGGGGACCACGCTCCTGGCCCTGGGGAGGACCAAGGACGCCGAGGACGCCTGGGCCAAGGCAGCCTGGTCGGCGGCCTGGCAGGACCCGGCCCACCTGGAGCTGGCCCGGCTGGCGGCTCGCCGCCAAGACCTGGCCGGGGCCGAGGACCGCGCCCGCCTGTCCCTGGTCCGCAACGCCCACAACCTCTCGACCCGGCACCTCCTGGCCGTGGTCCTCCGCCGTCAGGGCCGGACCGAGGAAGCTCGGGCGGTGGTGGCCGAGACCCTGGCCCTGGACCCCTTGGACTTTGGGGCCCTCCGGGAAGCTGTGCTCCTCGGCCTGCGGCCCGCCGCCGACCTAGTCTCGGCCCTCCGGGGCGAGGTTCTCAACGTCCTCCACCTGGCCGGGGCCGCCGCCGCCGCCGGCTGGTTCGATGATGCCCTGGGGTGCCTCGACGCCCTCCCGCTGCCCCAGGAACCCCTGGCGGCCTACCACCGGGCCCTGTGGCTCGACGCCCTGGGCCGGACCTCCGAGGCGGCCTCCGAACGGCGCCGGGCCGCCGCCCTGGGGCCCGACCTGGTGTTCCCCAACCGCCTGGAAGACCTGGCCGCCCTCGAGGCCGCCGTGGCACGAAATCCCCAGGACGGCCGGGCGTGGTTCTACCGAGGCAACCTTCTCTACGACAAAAAGCGGTACGCCGAAGCCGCGTCGAGCTGGGAGAAGGCCGTGGTCCTCGAGCCGACCCTGGCTACCGCCTGGCGCAACCTCGGCCTGGCCCGGTTCAACAAGCTCGGCCAGCCGGCCCGGGCCCGCGATGCCTTGGAAGAAGCCTTCCGCCGAAGACCGTCGGACGCCCGGCTGCTCATGGAGCTCGACCAGCTCGACCGGAAGCTGGGGGCCCAGCCGGCCGACCGGTTGGCCCGGCTGGGAGCCCACCTGCCCCTGGTCGCGAACCGCGACGACCTGGCCGTCGAGTACGCCGGGCTTCTCAACCTCGACAGCCGGTCCGGCGACGCTCTGAGGTTCCTCCTCTCCCGGCGGTTCCACGCCTGGGAAGGCGGCGAGGGCAAGGTGATTCGGCAGTACGTGAGGGCCCTTCTGGGAGAGGCTTCCCAGTCCTTGGCCGAGTCGAAGGGCCAGGAGGCCTACGAGTTCCTTCTGAGGGCCCTCGACCTCCCCGAATCCCTGGGGGAGGCCCGGCTCCCCGGGGCCAAGGAGTCTCAGCTCCAATACGCCCTGGGCGTGGCCGCCCAGGCGGCCGGCCGCCCCGAGGCGGAGCGCTGGTTCACCCTGGCCGCGGCGGGGAACGACCAGCCCGCCGGTATGATGTTCTACAACGACACTCCCCCTGAACTCATCTTCTACCAGGGCCTGGCCCGGCGGAAGCTGGGGGACGAGCCCGGGGCCCGGGGGCGGTTCCACAGCCTGATGGAGTTCGGCCAGCGCCACCTGTTCGACCACGTGAAAGTGGACTACTTTGCCGTCTCCCTGCCCGATTTCTTGATCTTTGACGAAGACCTGGACCGCCGCAACCAGGTCCACTGCCGGTTCCTCATCGGCCTGGGCGCCTGGGGCCTGGGCGACCGGGGCCAGGCCTTGGACCAGTGGCGTCTGGCCCGGGACCTCGACGCGTGCCACCAGGGCGTCGCCGACCACCTGGCCTGGGCCCAGACCGGGGACCTGGACCGATGAGGGCCCACGTTCTCCGGGGCGACCTTGACGTGGCCGTGGTCCCCGCCTGGGGGGCCAAGACGGTGTCGATCCGGCACCGGGCCACGGGTCACGAGCTGCTGTACCGGCGGCCGGGTCGGACCCCGTTCCGGCGGCGGGAGTTTGGGGACTGGGCCTTTGGGTGGGACGACTGCTGGCCCAGCGTGGACCCCGCGGGACCGGACTACCCGGACCACGGGGCCCTGTGGCGGCTGACGGGGAAGGTCCGGGCATTTTCGGAATCGACCCTGGAGGTGGAGCTGGTCCCTCGGGGGGACAGAGCTTGGCGCTACACCAAGACCTGGACCCTGGAAGGGACCCGTCTCAGGGTGGGCGTCCGCATCGAGAACCTCTCGACCGAGCCTCTCCCCTCGTTCTGGACCCTCCACGCCCTGGTGAGGGCCGAGGACGACATGGCGCTGGTGTTCCCCGCCGGGGACAAGAGGATGACGGTGTACGGCCAGGACTTCTCGCCCCGGGCCCTGCCGCCCCCGGGGACGGCCAGCAAATTCTGGCTGCCGGGGGAGGCGGCCCGGGGCTCCTGCGGCATCGACTACCCCAGCCTCGGCCTGGCCTACCGGCTGACCTGGGACCCGAAGGACCTGCCGTACCTCGGGTACTGGGCCACCAACGGGGGCTACCGAGGCGAGCGGAATGTCGCCTGGGAGCCCTCGGATGGGTACTACGATGCGGTGGAGACGGCCCGGGCCCAGGGGGCCTTGCCCGCCCTGGGACCCGGTCAGGCCAAGGAATTCACCTTCACCATCTCTTGGGCGGCGGGCTAGATTTTTTTCTGCTTCAGCTGATCGAAGAGCACCGCCAAGAGGAGAATGACGCCCCGGACCACATACTGGTAGAAGGTGGGGACGTTCATGAGGTTGAGGGCGTTTTGGACGGTCCCCATGATGAGCACCCCGACAATGGTTCCCATGATGGTCCCCACCCCGCCCGAGAGGCTGACCCCTCCCAGCACACAGGCCGAGATCACATCGAGCTCGAAACCATTGGACGCCGTTGGTTGGCCCGAGGTCATTCGAGACGCCAGGATGATGCCCGCAAAGCCGGCCATGAGTCCCTGAAGGGCAAAGATGATGATCTTGGTCCGATCCACGTTGATTCCTGAGAGTCGGGCGGCCTCTTTGTTCCCGCCAATGGCCAGGGTATTTCGTCCGAAGGTCGTCTTGTTCAGCAGGAACCCAAAAAAGACAAAACAGAG
>JAHFSN010000421.1 GCA_023265735.1 Spirochaetaceae bacterium
GCATCCAGGAGCACATCGGTGCCAGTCGTGAGGCGGCGCGATCGACCCAGGAGGCCTTTCGGGTCATGGCCGTCCAGGTCGATACCGTAGCCCGGCTCGAAGCCGAAATCCAAGCGTCCCTGGTGGAGCAGGCCGAAGGATCGCAACTTGTCCTCGAATCCATCTCCCGAATGAACTCCCTGACCAGCCAGGTCCGTTCGGGAGCCTCGGTTCTGGTGGAGGGCGGCACGGGGATTCAGCAGCAAACCGAGGCGCTGATGACCCGAACGGTCACGGTGGGCGAGGGGATGGACCGGATCGCCGCAGGAACCTCGGTGATCGGCCGGGGAACCGCCGCCGTGGAAGAGCAGGGTCGGGTTCAGCGCGTCCTCGCCGACCGGTTGGCCGAGGCCACAGGGCAGTTCCAGCTCCCATGAAGGGGCCCTTCGCGAACCTGCAGTCACCCTCGGGGATGGCCGGGGAACGAAAGTTCCTGTACCTTGGCTCCATGGAATCGACGTCTCCTTCCCGCGTTACAGACAATCTTTACCAAGCCGGCCACCTGGTCTTCGTGGTCGGTTTGGTCCTCAAGGGCTTCAACGCCACGTTCGAGCTGATCGTAGGCGGCCTGCTCCTCATCCTTCCCCCCGAAACCATCCGAACCTGGACCGAAGCCGTGGTGGGCTTCGTCCGGTCCCTCCTCCACCAGGCGGGGCACGGTCATCTGGCGGGGGTCCTCGAAACGGTCAGCATGGAGACCATCATCTTCATCGCCTGGTACTTCATCAGCCACGGCGTGGTGAAGGTCTTTGTGGTCGTGTGCCTCCTGGCCCGCAAGATGTGGGCCTACCCCCTGGGCATCGTGGTGTTCATCGGGTTCGGCGTCTACCAAACCTGGGAGTACTTCCATGGGGGCGGTATGTTCTATATGGTCCTCAACGTCCTCGATTTGGCCCTCATCGGACTGACGGTGATGGAATGGAAGCACGCCCTCCGGACCGGACTGCACAGCGTTGACAAGCGAAGAGAGAACGGGGATTCTTAACCCTATGGAGCACAAGGATTATCGGCTGGCGGCCGTCATGTTCACCGACATTGTCGGCTTCAGCCGCATGATGGAAGAGGACGAAAAAGGAACCCTCCAAACCCTTGATTTCCATGACAAACTGGTCCGGGAACAGATCGACCGCCACCGCGGAAGCGTCATCAAGACCATTGGCGACGCGTTCCTGGCCCAATTCAGCACCACCCTCGACGCCGTCCAGTGCGCCCTCGGCGTTCAGGAAGGGATCCGCGAATACAGCCAGGCCCGCCTGGGAAAAACCCTGACTCTGCGGATAGGCGTCCATCTGGGCGACATCTACTTCTACGAGAATGACGCCTTGGGCGAGGGAATCAACATCGCCAGCCGTCTGCAATCCCTCACCAAGCCGGGGCACATCACCATCAGCCGCGAAGTCTACAGCCAAGTTTCCGGTAAGATCCCCATGCGGGTCGAGTCGATGGGGCAGGTCCACCTGAAGAACATCACCCGGGAAGTCCACGCCTACGAGATCATCCCCGGCGGCGAGGATAACAACTCCAGCGCCTATCTGAAGGCCCAGAAGGGAGCCGCCCTGGCCGATGGTCCTTCGGTGCCTCCACCGCCCCACCCGCCGCTTCCCGGCCAAGTGGTGCCCTCTGTGGTCCGGCCGGCTCCCCCTTCGTTCCGGGATTTCCGGGACGAGTGGCGCAGCCTCAAGGACCACATCAAGGACCAGGTCCAGCGCGAGATCGAAGGCGGACCCGAGCGGTGGCGGCACGTTCGCCACGAACTGAGGCACGAGCTTCGCAACGAATTTCGCCGGGGAGGCCGGTACGGTCACGTGCCCGAATTTGTGGCCGATATCCTGGGGGAGCCGGAGGACCTGAAGCATCCCGATGGAACCCCGCTCTCGGCCTTTCAAGTCTACAAGCGGAAGCGGATTCGCCAGGCGAATCAGGCCCGGGGCGGCTGGGTCGGGCACCTCATCCCCTTCGTGGCCGTCAACGGCTTCCTGTTCCTTCTGTACCTGGGCCTCACCCCGGGGGCTCACCCGTGGTTTCTCTACCCCCTCTTCGGTTGGGGCATCGGCGTCGTGAGCCACTGGACCTCGGTCTGGGCCGCCCGCAAGACCGCCGAAGAACTGGAGAGGTTTGACGACCTTGGCGACGAGGACTTCGAGGTGGTGAAGAAGTACCAGAACGACCGCGGCGGCTTCTGGACCCACCTGACGTCGAACGCGGCGGTGTCGGCTCTCCTCCTGATGATCTGGACCATCACCACCCCCGGCGGGTTCCCATGGCCCCTGATTCCCATAGGCGGCATGGCCATTGGGGTCTTCAGCCACCTAGGGCCCTTTCTATCCCGGAGAGCCGAGTTCCGGGAGCGTTGGAGGGCCCTGTCGGCGGGCACCGCAGCTCCCCCGAAAAAGGCCAAGAAGGTCGAACCCGACGCCGACCCCTTGGTCACCAAGGCCAAGTCCCTGCGGGATTCCATCTTGACCCAAGCCGGGGCCATGGGCGACCGCAACCCTTTTGGGGAGGACATGACCCCCACCCTGGACAACTACGTGCGTCAGATCGGGGAGTTGTCCGCCATCGAAAAGGAAATTGCCCAGGTCGTGGCGTCGTTCGATTCTCGGGACCTCGAGACCCAGGAATCCTCAATCCGCGAAAGGATTGCGTCGACGGGGTCGGATACTCTGAAACGGGAATATGAAAAGTCTCTCGTCGAAATAGGAAAGCAGAAAAAGTCGTTCGCAGATTTGGCCGAGCAGCAGGAAATCCTTAACCTGAGGATCAAGTCCGCCATGGGAAACCTTCAGCAGATGCAGATTGATCTTGCTCGGATCAAGGGACTTTCCGATGGTCATCAAGGAAGGTCGTTCCTCTCGCTCAAAGATCGAAGTGAGGAACTATCCCGATACCTGGAAGACTACAGGGAAGGCCTCAAGGAAGTGCCGAACTAGGGGGGTATCCCCCGAAGGATTTTCATGCTTTCAACCTGGAAGGAGCGACTGTCCGAAGGGCG
>JAHFSN010000422.1:0-913 GCA_023265735.1 Spirochaetaceae bacterium
GCGGCGGCCTGGGCCGGCATCTGGATCAGGCTCAGGAGTCCGGGAAACCTCGGCCTCAGGCGTTCCAGGGGCCCGGGGACCAGGGCTGGATCGGTGAGGGTCAGCTCAAGCCAGTGGCCGGCGTAGGCCTCGTAGCCGGGGCCCCGGGCAAACTCGTCGAAGGTGCCGGAGAGGCGGGTGAGGGGCCGCCGGGGTACCAGGGGGACAAAGGTGACCTGGCCGTCTTCCCACCGCCACGCGCCCTTCTGCTGCCCGGCCTCGCTGAAGGAGTAGGCCAGGGGACTTCCCGAGTACCGGACCCCGGGGGCCGGTTCCTGGGCCCGGTGCAGGTGCCCCAGGGCCACGTAGTCCCAGCCCGCCAGCCAGGGGGCGGGAATCTGTTCAGCTTCTCCCACAAAGATACGCTCGCTGTCGCTCTCGGCGCCCCCCGACGTGAACAGATGGGCCACCAGCAGTGACGGGACCCCCGGCCGGCGGGCCAGGGCCAGGCGCCGGAGGGCCTCCTCCCAGAGGTCGCGCTGGCTGCGCAGGGCCGGGACGTCGCCGCGTTGGGCCTCGAGGCTGCCGGCGGGAAGGAAGGGCACGGCAAAGACGTCGACCTCACCCGACGAGAACGAGAGGGTGAGGGGCCGGTCCAGGTCTTCGACCTGGGTGCGCAGGTGGATCCGATGGCGGGACAGGAACCTCGAGGCGTACGAGAGCCGCAGGGGACCGTCGTGGTTTCCCGAGATGACCACGGTTTCGAGGGTGGGACTGTCTTCGGTGATCTGGACCAGAAAATCGTCCCAGAGGGCCACCGCTTCCGGGGGAGGAACGCTGCGGTCAAACACGTCGCCGGCAATGAGGAACAGGTCGTAGGCACCGTCCCTGAGCTCCCGGCGAAGCTGGTCCAATACGTCGGCCTGATCTTCGA
>JAHFSN010000422.1:923-3029 GCA_023265735.1 Spirochaetaceae bacterium
TGGATCACCTTGCCCAGGTGGAGGTCGGCGGTGTGCAGCAGGCGCATGGGTGCATGGTACCGTGGGCCGCGCCCCTGAGGAAGGGGGATCTGAGAACGGGCCCTAACTTGACAGCCGTTTTCCTTTCTTATCCCAATGAAGAGGGAGTCGAGGAGGGAAGACGATGAAAGAGGAAACTTCGCGGATTTGGGTGGGAGCGGGGGCCGTTCTTGTCATGGCCTCGGGGCTGCTCTCGGCGGGGGGGAGCCTCGCCGGGACCTCGACCCCCTGGCTTGGGCTCTTCAACCTTCTGAACGCGGCGTCTGGTGCCGTGCTGCCCCAGTTCAGCGCCGACGCGCGGGTGGTCAACGCGGTCCTGGGAGGCGTGATGGTTGGCTGGGGTCTGCTGATCCTGCTTCTGCGGGACCGCCGCCTGCCCTGGGCCCTCGTTCGGTTCAAGGTGCTCGTTTCTCTCCTGGTGTGGTTTGCCGTGGATTCCACGGGCTCCCTGGCGGCGGGCTGCCCCGGAAACCTCGTCCTCAATGCCGCCTTTGCGGCGTTTTTCCTGCCGCCCCTGATCCTGGTGAAGCCGGCTTCGAAAACCGGATCGGTGGTCCCTTGAAGACCATTGGCCTCATCGGCGGCATGAGCTGGGAATCGACCCGCGAGTACTACTCCCTGCTCAATGGGGAAGTGAACCGAGCCCTGGGAAAGAACCACTCGGCGTCCTGCCTCATCTCCTCGTTTGACTTCCAAATCATCGAAGATCTGCAGTCCGCCGGCGCCTGGGACGCGCTGGAGACCCATATCCTCGACGCGGGGCGGTCGTTGAAGCAAGCGGGGGCCCAGGGCCTGGCCATCTGCACCAACACCATGCACAAGGTGGCGGACCGCGTCGAAGACGTGGTGGGGGTTCCGCTCCTCCACATTGTGGACGCGGTCGGCGACGAGGTTGGCCGGCACGACGAGACCGTCGTGGGGCTTCTTGGAACTCGGTTCACCATGGAGCAGACCTTCTACCGGGACCGGCTGGCCCGGAGGACCGGCCTCGACGTGGTCGTCCCCGAGCCCTCCGAACAGGACCAGATCCATCGCATCATCTACGAGGAGCTCGTCAAAGGGATCGTGAAGGAAGAGTCCCTGTCCGTCTATCTCCGCATCCTCGACGCCATGGTCCGCCGGAACAGAGTCTCCTGCGTGGTCCTGGGATGCACCGAGATTGGCCTCTTGGTGAAGGATTACGACCGTCCTCTCTATGACTCGACCAGGATTCACGCGGCGCGAATTGCTCGGTTCTGCCTGGAACAGAACGGCGCGTGACGTCTTTCCCGACCCTTCCTTGAGGGAACGATCTGCTGGGTGTAGCCTGTTGGAGGAGGTTCTCATGCTTCTCAACACGTCCAATCTCTTGATTCCGGAAGTGTACGATGCGATTTTCCGAATGGGGCATTTCGACGAGCTTCTCATCGCAGACGCCAACTACGGGGCGTCGGGGATGAGTCCGCGGGTTGTCCATTCGGGGGCTCTCCTGAACCACGAACTGCTCGACATGATCCTTCGGTACTTTCCCCTCGACGAGGACGAGGAGTTTGGTGTCAACGTGATGATTCCCGACTACGGCTACGACTACGCCCCGGGGATCTGGCAGGACTACGAGGGCGTCCTGAAGAAGCACGGGTATCAAGGGACGAACATCTTCGGTAAAATTCCCCGGCACGAGTTCTATTCCCGGTCGAAAAGCGCCTACGCCACCATCCAGACCGGTGATCCCCGGCTCTATGCCGATATCTTGATCCGCAAAGGCGTGGTCATCAAATAGCGAACTCTCCGGCGGCTTTTCTCCTCCCTTGACAAACTACTACACGCGTGTATAGTTTAAAGCAGGAGGTCCGCCATGACCGCACTTTCCCCTTCCGCAAGGTCCGTACGCTCCAACTTGGACGCCTGGACCACTCGGCTCATTGACCTGTATCCAGGGTTTGACGAGTACGACCTTGCCGAGATGATCGAGGAGAAGACCGGCGTTCCCATTGTGGAGAGGGACCTGGAGGCCGTTCGGGCCGTCTATCTGCGTTCCAAGCTGCGGGCCTGGAATCCGGCCCCCGAAGAAGAGTGATCCATGACCCA
>JAHFSN010000423.1 GCA_023265735.1 Spirochaetaceae bacterium
GCCGAAACTGGCCACGCTCGAAAGCACCCGGGCCGAGGACAATGTGCGCATGGAGAAGCTGACCGCAGTGCTGGCCGAGGTCAGGCAGGACGGAAAGCAACTCCTCGAGGCGGTGCAGACGTTGGCCGTCAAGATCGCGGATATCAAACCAGGGAGGGCGAGGGGATGAAACTCACATGGCAATGCTGAGACCCTGCAATCACCGTTGACATGGAGGACGGTTCGGTCGTTCTCAAATTCCCCATCCGGAACGATGTCCGGAACGCGAAGAATGGGACTA
The DNA here is from genome assembly GCA_023265735.1 of Spirochaetaceae bacterium. GTDB lineage: Bacteria > Spirochaetota > Spirochaetia > JABEVK01 > JABEVK01 > JAIFLN01. The sequence continues at coordinate 281 of JAHFSN010000423.1, forward strand.
GGTCTTTGACTAAGGCCGAAGACGTGGTATTCACCACGCCCAACGCTGGCGGGGGCCACTTCCCATTCATGCCGGTGGGTTTCCCTTCTGGGCTCTGTCGGATCATGTTCGTCAAGTTGTCCAGAGACCCATATACGGCGCCCTACTACATGGGTACCGACGCTGAACAGGACGTAGAGGAATGGAGCCTTGACCCAGATGGAAGCTACGGCAATCCAACAGGCAGGAAGGTCCGGGATGGTGGCTACGGTGGTCATGCTTCGTCGAGCTCCACAACCTTGGGCTGCTTGAAGTTCCTTCTGACCGAGAATGTGGTCACAGTTGCCGAGAAAGCCTTGCAGATCCTGGTGGCTAATGGCTACCGGACCAAGGAAGAGATTCTTGCCGGGAAATGGCCGAGCGCGGAAGAAATTGCAAAGGGAACTTTCCCGATGATTGAGGTGATAGGATGATTGGGCGCCGCATTCCTGACCGCATGGACGGATCTCTGGACGGTGTTGAGCCGGGAGACTATTGGCGCGACCAGAATGGAGATTGGACCGCAGCTGTCCCTAACCCAAAACTTCCAGCTTACAAACCGGAATATGCTCACGGGATTTGTCTAGCTGGACTGAGCAAGCATGATGTGACCGAGCATGAAGACGGCACGATCACGGTCAATCCTTCGATCAAGGTCACGAGCCCCTGGGGACCGGATCGCGTCGAGCATGAATGGTACCATGGGTGGTTGGAGCGCGGGATCTGGAGGGATGCATAGATTGCAGGACTATTTGACCTTTCTGGGATCGCTTCGATCCTTTCTGCCGGCGGTGACGCCGCGGTCAAACTGCGTACCGCGATCACCGGCGAAGACCCGGCCCAGGCGCTCAAAAAGCTTGAGGACGAACTCAACGTAGCCCAGGCGTCCGACGCCGGACAGATCCAGGTCAACGTCGAGGAGGCCAAGAGCACGTCGCTGTTCGTATCGGGCTGGCGCCCGGCTATCGGGTGGATCTGCGGGGCCGGTCTCTTCTGGGACGTGATTTGCCATCCCCTGGCGACCTGGGCCTGCAAAGTCTGGGCCCCGGGTGTCGAGATCCCGGCGATTGACTCCAGCGTGATCGTGCCCATGCTGATGGGGATGCTGGGGATGGGCGGACTGCGGACACTGGAGAAGGTTCGCGGGGTGGCGGCAAAGTAGCCGAAAATCATCCCTTCCATCAACCACCAGTCAAGTAAATCCTGACAGCGAAACAACTCCAGTCACTCGATGAGTGTGAAGACTTCGCTGTCTGGCCTGGACTCTGCCGGACTCCTGGTGACTCTGCACCCCTTCCAGTCCGAAACCACTGCACTGGTTTGCGATATTTGCAAGCCTGACCATCAACCAGCCGTCAACCACGCTTGAAACCCGCCCGGCTCCTGCCGATAGTGTCGGCATGGAGTGGACCGACGCCGACGTGCGCACCTGGAAACGAACAGACCGAGGCGGCGTTGTGTACGTCGTGGTCCCTGGCACCTCCGGCTGGGTCAGCTCCGGGAAGCGACGGAAGACGGCCGCCGTCGAGTGGGCGCTCCACCAAGCCTCCGGGGGATTCGCCGCTGACGTTACCCTAGGTGAGTACGCCCGTGACTTCTTCATACCGGGCCTCTGCCCCCGGGTCAAGCTGATCGAACAGTCCGGCGGAAAGAACGTCCGGAAGAGCTGGTACAACATGCGCCAGGTCCACGAGGCATACATCCTTCCGGCGTGGGGCAAAACCATGCTGGCGGCGATCCAGGCCAGGGCGTTCTTCGATTGGCTGACGGGCCCCCTCCTGACCGTGGCCAAGTTCGAAGGGAAGCGGCGTCCGATCTCGGCCTCCCAGCGCAACCGGATCCACTCGGCCATGAACCACATTTTTGCCCAGGCCCGGTTCGACGGCATCCTGGACCGCAACCCGCTGGACGCGGTGCCAAGGATCAAGGACGAGCGGCCTCCCCGGGGCGTGTTGACAGACGAGGAATTCCGTAAGGTGTTCCCCGAGGACCTGGCTGAGCTCGACCACGTCTGGGGTTCGCGGCGGTGGGCGGTGTATTTTATGGTCCTGGCCGATACCGGGATGAGACCGGGGGAAGCCTTGGCGCTTCACTGGACCGACTGGCACCCGGTTCCCCGGGCGTTCATCGTCTCCAAAGGCGTGGACGATCTGGGCCGGATTGGCCCGCTGAAGACTGCCAGAAAAGGCGTCGACCGTAGGGTGGGACTGGTGGGCGTCCGGACGGCCGCGCTACTGGAAGGGCTCAGGGATGGCGACACGGGCTTGATCTTCCCCGGGAAGAGGTCAGACTCCCGGACTGGTGGCACGATGCGGACCATGGTGGCGCGGGACCATTTCCTGAAGTCACTGGAGCGGGCCGGGGTCGACCGGGCCCAGCCCGGGGCGAAGACGCTCCCTCTGTCCACCTACTCGCTACGCCATGCGGCAAACACCGGGTTTCGTACCGACTTCGGCGACGAGGCGGCGCGGTTGCTCATGGGGCACACGACCGAGCAGATGACGGAGAACTACGACCATGCAGGAGACGCGGAACTGGTAGCCCGGGCGCTCAAGGCTGTGGGGAGGGGCTAGTCGGTGAGGGAGGCGAGGAAGGCGCGCAATCTATCCCATCCATCCCACCCGATTCCCTCAAGGTCAGAGTTGCTGGCGTGATTGAAGTCGTCCAGTAACCTTACCGCTTCATCCCGCTCCCGCTTGTACCGCTCGGCGTCGGCGATCACCCGGGCCAC
>JAHFSN010000028.1:0-6243 GCA_023265735.1 Spirochaetaceae bacterium
TGGGGGCCACTTCCACAACGACCTGGGGCTGGGGGTCGCCAACAGCCTCGCGGCCATTCGCGGCGGGGCCCGGCAGGTCCAGGGGACGATCAACGGCTGGGGAGAACGGTGCGGAAACGCCAACCTCTGTTCGGTGGCTCCGAGCCTGACCCTGAAACTCCCCTACAGAACCAACCTCGACTTGAGCCGGCTCACCGAGGTCAGCCGCTACGTAAGCGAGAAGGCCAACATCATCCACGACCGGCGCCAGCCCTTTGTGGGGGATGCCGCGTTCAGCCACAAGGCCGGTCAGCACGCCGACGTCTTGGCCAAGGCCAAGGCCGTCCAGGCCGACGGGTTCACCACCGGCGGCATGATGGAGCACATGGATCCCTCCCTGGTGGGCAATACCCGGCGTATCCTTCTGTCGGAGCTGGCGGGCAAATCCACCGTCCTCTTGAAGCTGGGAAAGTTCGGCACCTTCGACAAGGGGAGCCGCGAGGTCGCCGAGCTGACCCGCATCCTCAAGGAAAAGGAGAACGCCGGCTACGAGTACGAGGCCGCCGAAGCCAGTTTTGAGCTGCTGGTCATGAAGGTCCTGGGACGCTATCGGTCCCTCTTCGAGCTCGACAACTACCACCTGGAAAGCTACAAAACCTGGGACCGGGACAGCCAAACCGTAGGCCGCATCTTCCTGACCGCCCAGGGCAAGCGCTTCATGGGGGCGGGCGTGGGCGTGGGCCCCGTGGGCGTCCTCGACAAAGCCCTCAGGAACGCCCTGGAGTCCACCTACCCCTTCGTCCGCAAGCTTAACCTTACCGACTTCTCGGTCAGGGTCTTGAACGCCGATCAGGCCCGCACCGACTCCAAGGTGAGGGTGTTCATCAGCTGGTCCGACGGCGAATTCGCCTGGGACACCGTGGGGGTCCACGAGAACATCATCGAGGCCAGTTGGCAGGCCCTGGTGGACAGCTTCGAGTACTACGGCCTCACCAGAACCTGACCTTGCCAAACGCTACGGGTGGTGGTATCTTTTATGAATTAGGAGATCCAAACACTATGGAACAAAAAGAAGCCGAAAAGAAGAGCCTCGTTCAGGCCTGGGACGACTGGGACGACGCCAAGCCCGATACGGCCTCAGCCGAAGGGCCCAAGCTGTGCAAGATCGACAATCCCGACTGCGAAGCCTGCCAGTAATCCCGCAGAAAAGGGCCCCCTAAAGCCCTCCGCCTTCAAATACTCCCCGCAGACGGCAAGCGAAGCGAAGCCCGGGCAGATTGAGGCGCCGGAGATCGTTGTTTTGGCAAAGTCGAGCGTTGCTGGACCCCGCAGGCGTACTGTGTGTACGACGAGGACGGCCAGCGGCGCGAGACGAAGCCAAAAGGACGAGATCCAAGCCTCATCGTTCGACTTCGACGCGATGGCGTCCTGCCGCCTTCGCCCGATACAGGGCCTTGTCGGCCGTTTGCAGAACTTCGATCAGGGAGTTCTCCGTGGTGGGCACCACGGCGGAGACTCCCACCGATATGGTGATGAACTCGGTGGCCGAAGCCGCCCTGTGGGGAATGCCCACGGCATCCACGGCCTCGAGGAGCCGTTCGGCGACGAAGCGCCCTCCTTCCAAATCGGTATCGTGGAGCACGACGATGAACTCCTCGCCCCCGTAGCGAGCGCAGAAATCCGTGGTCCGATGCAAGTTGTCCACGAGGGTCCTGGCCACTGTCCTAAGACAGGTGTCCCCGGCCAGGTGTCCGTAGAAGTCGTTGTACCTCTTAAAGTCGTCGATATCGAGCATGAGAATCGCCATCGACTCCTGCTGCCGGAGTGAACGGGCCCACTCGTCGGCCAGCCAGGTGTCCAGGGCCCTCCGGTTGGGGATTCCCGTCAGCGCATCCAGTCTCGACAGCTCGTCAAGGCGCCGGTTTGCCTCCTTCAGCTGCACCTGGAGGGCCTCAAGCTCCGCCACCTTCTGGCTGAGAGAATGCGTGATCCGGGCCCGGTCGGCCAGGTAGAGAAGGATGAGGAACAGAACGGCGTAGCCGAGGATGGCGTACCACGACGCCCACGGCGGAGCTTCGACCTCGAGGGTCACGACCTGGGGAGATTGGGCCCACACTTCGCTCGGGTTGGCACCCTTGAACCGGAAATGGTACGTTCCCGGCCAGAGGTTCGTGTAGGTGGCGTCGTGCCTCGTCCCCGCCTGGACCCACTCCTGGTCAAATCCCTCAAGCCGATAGGCATAGAGGTTCTTGCCTGGGTTGCGGAAATCCAGGGCTGAAAAGCTGAACGTCACATCATTTTCCTGCCAGCCCACTTTCAAATGATCGGTGACGGGTCGGGGCTGGCCGAGGACCTGAATCTGGGTCAGGGCGACGGAAGGCGGGGTGTGGTCGTCCACGAGAAGTTTGGTGTCGAGGAGGACCACCCCGTCCAGGCCCCCAAAGGCCAAGTCCCCTTCTTGGGTCTTCACGGCCCCGTAGGAGAACTCGATGGCGGACAATCCGTCGGCGACGCCGTAGTACCGGAACACCTTGGTTTCGGGCCGAAACGAGAAGAGGCCGTTGGCCGACGAAATCCAGAGGAGCCCGGTGTCATCCTCAAGAACCGAGTAGACCGAAAGGCTCGAAAGGCCGTCGGCAACCCCGTACGATTCCAGGACCCCGGTCACAGGATCGAGCCGGGACAGTCCCCCACCCGCGGTGGTCACCCAGAACCGCCCCTGGGAGTCTTCGAGGAGGCCCCTCACGGAATTGCTGGGCAGGGACCGCGGATTGTTGGCCTGGTAGCTCCACACCTGGAAATCCCCGGTCTCCGGCCGAAACCGTGCCAGCCCCCCGTTCGTCCCCACCCAGATCCGGCGTTCTCTGTCCTGGGCAATGAAGTAGATGGAGTTGTTCGGGAGGGCATGGGGGTTGTTCTGGTCGGCGAGGAACCTCGTTTCGGGGCCTCCGGGTTCATAGGCGGCGGGCCGTCTGACGATCCCCGACCGGTAGGTACCTGTCCAGCGGTTTCCGTCGGCGTCGACCAGTATCGAAGTGATCACCTCTTCGGGCAGCTTCCGTCCTTCGGCGGGTACCGGCACGGGCCGAAGACCGTTTCGCCCCTGGTCGAAGACCCGAATCCCCCCGTTGGAGCCGACCCAGAGGCGGTTTCCCGTCCCGTTGATCGTGTTGATGATGTCAAAGGAGAGGGAATCTTTGCCCGGGGGTTCCCGGTGCCAAACGGTGGTCCCCTTCGCGAGGTCGATTTCGGCGAGGCCCTGGTTGTAGACACCCGCCCAGAGGGTCCCCGGCCGGGTCTGGGCCAGGGTCTGCACCTTGCCGCCCATGGGCAGGACACGAAACTGGCGCCGTTGGGGATTGTAGCGGCTGACGCCGCCCCCGTTCGTGGCTACCCACCACAATCCGCTCCGGTCCCGGAAGGTGCCGTAGACCACGTTGTGGGCAAGACTGTCGGGCCGCCCAGGATCGTGCCGGAAGGCAAAACTTTCGTGGGTGTCGAGGCGAAAAACGATGAGTCCCCCACCCCAGGTGCCGATGTGCAGTTCGTTGGCCTCCCCCTCGTTCAACGAGAAGAGCCGCGGGTCCGACAAGGGGTATACCTGGGTGTCTCCTGTGGCGGGGTCAAATCGCACGAGTCCCTGCCCCCAAACGGCGAGCCAAAGATAGTTGTCCCGGGGAAGCCTCAGGGCACCCATCACGGCCCCGGCAAGCGGGGCCTTCCCAGGAAAAAGCTGGCTGGCGTGGACAAGGGTGTCATGGTCGGCGTCATAAAGGTCGAGGCCCCCGCTGGAGCCCACCCATAGGCGGCCTTGGGCGTCCTCGACCAGGCTGCGGATGGTTTTTCCCGAAAGTCCGCCGGGACGGCCTTCGACAAACGGATAGACCTTGAATGTTCCGCTCCGTTCGTCCAAGCGGTTGAGACCGTCGAGGGTCCCGACCCAGAGCCGCCCGAGGTGGTCGCGGTACACCCGGGTGACCACGTTGTGCGAGAGACTCTGGGGCTCACCGTCCCGGTGACTGAACGTTTGGAAGGTCTCGGTGGCGGGGTCGAACCTGTCGAGCCCGTCGTAGGTGCCCAACCACAGGATATTCCCGTCGAGGGTCATGGTTTGGATCAGGTTGTGACTGAGGGAATTGGACGAAAACGGCACCTTCTGCCAGACTCGCATGGTGTAGCCGTCCCAGCGGTTGAGTCCCGTCTGGGTGCTGAACCAGAGGTAACCCGTCTGGTCCTGCACGATGGCGGTGACCGAGGAACCCGAAAGGCCCTGGTCCCGGCCAAACGGCTCCCAAGTGATCTGGGAATCCAAGGCGGAAGCGGGTGCACCGATCAGAGCAAACAAGAAGAGCTTCGCCAAAACCCGGAACAGCATCCATCCTACTATACTAGATATTCTGGAAATATTCACTCCTCTTCGGGTTGCCGGTGGAGGGGAATTTGGCATATCGTGGGAAGAGGTAGGAAGAGGGATGAAGATCCGGCTGATTGACGTGCCCATGGACTTTGGGGCCAACAGAAGGGGCGTGGATATGGGCCCGACGGCGCTGCGACGCGCCGGTATCAAGGAGACCCTCGGACGGCTGGGTCATGTCATCGAAGAGGAGAGGCGGACCGTTCGCGTTCCCATCGCCGAGCACTCTGACGAGGGCGATCCGAACCTTAAATTCCTGGACGCCATCGTCGAGGGCTGCCGTTCCCTCGCCACCTTGGTTAAAGAGTCCGCCGATGCGGGAAGCTTTCCCCTGGTCATGGGGGGCGATCACTCCATCGCCGTGGGCACCCTCGCCGGTCTCGCGAACCACTTTCGTCCCCTTCACCAGACGTGGGGCGTGGTTTGGATCGACGCCCACGCCGATTTCAACACCCCGGAATCCTCCCCCTCGGGAAATATCCACGGCATGAGCCTCGCGGCGGCAGCGGGACTGGGTCACCCGGCCCTGACGGGGCTGGGGGGAGACGACCGCAAGGTTGACCCGGACCTCATCGTCATCATCGGCGCCCGGGACCTCGACCCCGGAGAAAAGAAGAACCTGCGGGCGGCGGGGGTCCACGTCTTCACCATGGCCGATATCGACAGGCTGGGCATGGCCGAAGTGGCCCGGCAGACCCTGGTCGACCTTCTGGGTTCCGTTTCGTCCATCCACGTCAGTCTGGACATCGACAGCCTCGACCCCGAGGTGGCCCCGGGTGTCGGGACGCCCGTCCCCGGCGGCCTTACCTACAGGGAACTCCACTTTCTTATGGAAACTCTCTGCGCTGGCGGCCGGGTGACCAGCGCCGAAATTGTCGAGGTGAACCCCATCCTTGACGTGCGCAACCAGACGGCGTCGGTGGCCGTGGAGATGCTCGCCAGCCTGCTGGGCGACACCATCCTCTAGCGGTTCTACTCGAGCCGGAACCGGACCAGCACGGTCAGGTGGGCCGGCCTGGGGACCCCGTCGCGGGACCCGGGGAGGTAGCTCGCCCCCCGAAGGGCCCCGAGGGCCGCCTCGTCAAGGTCCGGATAGCCCGAAGATTTCACCACAGAGACGGCATTCTGGCGGCCCGAGCCGTCGACCAGGACGTCGACCTCCACCACCCCCTTCCACCCCAGCCGCCGGGCCTGACGGGGATAGATGGGGGCGGGGTAGCCGACCAACGAGGGCCGCTCCCAGGCGGGTCCTGGCGTCAGGGCGTCCACCACCAAATCCTCGGATCCCCCCACGGCCTGGTCCGCCGAAACGGGGTTCGGGAACGGCGCGTCTAGGGCCGAGGACACCGCCTCGGGGGAGACCGCCGCCAGGGACACCGGATCCTGACCAGGAAGCGTCAGGGTCCTGAGGTGGACCCGGGACACGGGAACGGGGGCGGACCACAACAGCCCCAGGGCGGCCAAAACAGCGGCGTGGAGAACCAGCGACAGCGCCAAAGCCCGTTTCATCGCGGATCAGTTCGGAAGGTCTTCGTCCCACCGGGTGCCGAGACCCGGTCGAGCCAGGGCTTCGCCGGCCAGAACGAACGTCTGCCCGTCGTCAAAGGCCGCCTCCAGCCGGGAGGCGGCGGACACCACGTCTCGAGGATGGACCCTCAGGAGGGCGTCGCGCTTGCCTGCCGGAGCGCATCGGTGATGCCCAGGTCGTACCGCTGGAGGGCCAGAAAACCGTCCTCGGCGGGACTCTTGGGCCCCAGGTCGTTGCCCACGGTGCCGATGATGGTGTTTCGCAGGTCGGGCCCCGACAGCGGGGACTCCTTGCTGGCCACGAGACTCTCCAGGAAGGCTTC
>JAHFSN010000028.1:6253-11107 GCA_023265735.1 Spirochaetaceae bacterium
CCGGAAGGCCTCAAGACTCGACTCAAGGTTAGGGTCCCGGTAGGTGGCAAACGTGAAGGTGCCCTCGAGCCCGTTGGACATTGAGAACGCGCCGTAGGCGCCGCCCTTCATACGAATTCTCTCCCAGAGGAACCCGGTGCGCAGCCGATGGCCCAAGACCAGCTCGGCGGCGTGTCCCGGATCGGTCATCTTGGTCCCGCGGATCGACCGCGCCACGAACCCCACCGACGACGGGATGATCCGCACCCGGGACCGACCAGGACCGCGGAGGGCCACCCAAGACGCCTCGCCCTGTGCCCCAGGCAGCTTCTGGAGGTCCTGGACGAGCCGGGCCGCCTTCTTCGCAAGACCGTCGAGGGACGGAGCCGCCCCGGTGATCACGCCCTGAACCCCAGGGGCCGTAAAGATGCGCTGGGCCAGGTCGCGCAGGGTCTGAAGCAGCTGGGTCAGACGGGCCCCGTCGGCGTCGGCCAAGGACACGAGGAAGTCGAGCTGGGACAGTCCGCTGGTCAGTTCCCCGATGCGCCCGCCGAGGCTGAACTCGGCCGCGCTCCGGGTGGAAGCAAAGACGTGACCCCGGGGAATGAGGGCGCCCTGATAGTCGTTCTTCATCTCCAGGATCAGGTCCTTCAGGCGGTCGGGGTGGCCCCAGTCGGTCTGGGTCAGGATGCGGTGGACGAGGGCCAGGGCCGAATCGCGCCTCTCCTCGAGCATCCGCACCCTCACGTAGAATTTGCTGACGAGCCGCCCCGTCTCCAGGGACTCATCGGCATTGGACCGAAAGGAGAGACCGCCGGTTTCCAGGGCCACCTGGCGGGCCAGGAGGTCCCAGCCGAGACCCTCGAGCCCCAGGCCGTCGAGACACCGCTGGAAGAGGGGCAGAAGCCGGTAGTCCGACTCCCCCAAACCAGCCAGGTCAAAGGCGAGGTCGAGGTAGAGTACGCCGTTGGTGAACGCCGGGTGGAGGCCCAGAAAAAGAGGACCTTCCTGCACCCAGTCCACGGCCACGGTCTCCACCCGACGGGGAATGTCGGAGAGGCGCAGCTCGGGAAGGGACCCGATGGCCTGACGGGAATCGGGCTTCTCCTGGAAGGACTTCAGGGCGTCCTGTTCCCGTTTGAGGGCCTCGATCTCGGGGGCCTGGAGGCGGATCCTCAGGCGGGCCAGCTCCTCTTGGGCGGCGTCTTCCCGGCGCTTCTGGAGTTCGGGGTCAGGTTTGCACACCACGAGGCTCCGGTGGGGGTTGTCGAGGAGGGCCTCCTGCAGCAGGCCCTCGAACACCCGTTCCCCGGCGGCTAACCGGGCCTTCAGGGCCGCGAGACGGGGCTGAAACCGCAGGCTCTCCCCCAGGGCGGCGCCGTGGAGCCAGCCCCGGGTCGCCCGGTTGAGGTACCGCAGTCCCATGCCCCCGCCCCGGACCTCCCGGACACTGAACTCATAGCTAGCCACCACCGAGTCGACCAAGTCCTGGGGAAAGCCCCTGTGGACCCAGTCCCGCAGCTCCCCGGCCACCAGGGTCTCGAAGGCCTCGGCCTTGTCTTCGGGGGCCCCGCGGAGGCCCACGGTGAAGCTGACGTCGCGGATTTCGGCGTAGAGACCCGAAACCGGGGACAGGTCTTCCCCCAGTCCCGATTCCAGGAGAACTTTCTGGAGGGGGCCCGCGTCGCCCAGCAGAATTTCGGAAAGCAGATCGAGGGCCAGGACCCTGTCGTGGTCCTTGGCGTCGGCCACCAGCCAGGTCAGGGCTACGGTCCCCGCATCGGGGTCGTCGGCGGAAGCGGGGTACACACCCTGGACGTTCCGGGGCGCACTCCAGCGGGTCTGGAGGGCCACGGGGGCCAGGGGTGCCGCGGCGTCGAAATGAGAAAAGTAGCGCTGGTGAAGGAGCTTCAGGACGGGTTCCACCGGTTGGTTGCCGTAGAGAAATACCAAGCCCCGGCTGGGGTGGTAGTAGTCGGCGTGAAACTGGCGGAAGGCCTCGTAGGTCAGATCCGGAATGTGGGCCGGGTCTCCGCCGGAATCGTGGCGGTAGGGTCCCTGGTCGAACAGGGCCCGCTGGACGAGGTCGCCGATGACGCCTTCGGAACTGGCATAGTTGCCCTTCATCTCGTTGTAGACGACCCCGCTGCGAACGAGGCCGCCCTGGTCGTCCCACTCCAGCCGGTGGCCCTCCTGGCGGAAGGCCTCGGGCTTCAGGAGGGGCCGGTAAACCGCATCGGCGTAGACCGAGAGCAGATTGAAGAAGTCCTTCGGCACCACGCTGGCCACCGGGTAGACCGTCTTATCGGGGTAGGTCATGGCGTTCAGGAAGGTGTTGAGGCTGCTCTTGAGCAGGTAGAGGAAGGGGTCCTTCGTGGGGTAGCGCTGGGACCCGCAGAGCACCGAGTGTTCGAGGATGTGGGCCACCCCCGTGTCGTTCTCGGGGGGTGTGGGAAACACGAAGGCGACCAGGTTTTCCTGGTCTTCGGCGGCCAGGTGGTAGACCTGGGCTCCGGTCTTTTCGTGGACCCAGAGGGTTCCCTGGGCCCGAAATTCGGCCAGGTCGTCGGGGGTGCTCGGAACAAATCCGTGGAGTTTTTTCACTGGAGGTCGCCCTTCCATTGGGAGATGGAACCAAACAGGATCACGTTGCGGTAACCCCGGGTCCGGAGGATGTCGGCGGCCTTCCTGGCGTCAGACGACGCGGGCCGACCGTACACGAGAAGCGGAGCCGTGGCGCTCTTGGAGGGAAACTCGTAAAAGACCCGATCCAGGGGAAGGTTGACCGCCCCGGGGATGTGGCCCGCCGCGTACTCCTCCGGTGTCCTGACGTCCAGCACGATCAATCCGGGAACGGACTTGTTCGCCAAGGCTTCGGAGAGAACCTCATAGTTGGACAGTTCGGTACTTTTTATTTCTTGGCCGAACAGCGCGGAGGCGCCGATCAAAACCAGAACCGGAAGGAAACGGGGCATGGCGCCTCCCTTGATGGTCTTCGCCGAATCACCGGCCGCGCGACGAAACCGCTAGAAAAAAAAGCCGCCCCGGGAGGGGACGGCCTTCATCATCAGCCCTTGCTGGAAGTTTGAATCTTGCGAAGCTTCTTGAGCTGCTTTCGCTGGAGGGCCTTCTTCTTCCGGTTGTTGATGGTTGACGGCTTCTCGAAATACTCCCGCTTCTTCCATTCCCGGATGATGCCTTCTTTTTCGACGATCCGCTTAAATCTCTTGATGGCTTTCTCAAGGATCTCGTTATCGTCCAAATGAATGCTGGCTATGGTAATCACCCCCCTCTTTCAATGAATCGTATTCTCGATGGACGAAATTATCCCAATCACACTGTCCGTGTCAAGAACTCCCCTGTTCACCAAGTCGAACGGATCGACCGAAATTCCCTGGCAGCGGATCTCCCAGTGCAGGTGGGGGCCCGTGACCAATCCTGTGGCCCCCGAAAGGGCCAACTTCTGTCCTGGCTGCACCTTCTGGCCGGCCACGACCAAGATCTTCGAGAGGTGAAAATACACAGAATACAACCCCGGGGCGTGTTCCACCACCACGGTCTTGCCCGTCAGCATCCGGTTGGCCACCAGGACCACGGTTCCCCGGGCCGGGGCGGTCACCGGGGTTCCTACCGGGACCTTGAAATCGGTGCCCCGGTGATAGTCCCGGGCCGAGGTTCCATCGGAGTAGAGAAACTCCCGGGTGTCGCCGTATTCGGCCGAGTGTTCGATCTGTGCAGACACGGGAAGCTGAAAATGCGGTCCGGTCACGGGCTTGGCTGGGTTGAATCTCTGGTAGACGGCCCAGATCTGGTCCGCCTCGATGTCCTTGCGCACGGCGGGTTTGGCTCGCAGCTGGGTCATGGCCGGGTCGAGGTGAATCTCCTCGGTGGGGAACGCCCGGGGTTCAATCTGGGCCGGGAAGGTGGCCCAATCTTCTCCGTGGGGACCAACGACCTTGACCGAGACGTCTCCGGGTTCGGCCAAGGCGTCAAGGGGCACCCAGGCCGCGGACCAGGCCCAGGCCTTGGGGCTGCCGGGGAGCCCCAGGGGGCTCCGGCCCGGAAAGCTCCGGCTGGTCAGGAAGGGCTGGACCGACCCGGGACGGAACACCTGCACCGAAAAGGACGCCACGGGCACCTCGTCCCAGGCGTAGACCTCGTTGACCGAACCCAGATGCAGCGTCGGGGGGACATAGAACCGGGGAACCGCGCCCAGGGACGTGGAAATCGCCCCGGCCAACACGAGAGAAAGGAGACCACAGGCCCTCAAGGGCGGCTCCGGACCAGATCGAGGATGGTGAGCTGGAGGCGTTCCTGGCCCTGGTAGTAGGTGCGGCTGACGTTGTAGGCGGCGTCGACCTGGTCCCCCACGGCGTAACGGTCCTTTTCGAGCCGCTCGAGACCGTTCCAGAACATGGCGGGCCACTTGTAGGTGCCGCCGTCGAGGGTGAATTTCACGTGCTTGGCGCCGCCCTTCCCCACCAGGTCCACCGACAGCACCTTCATGCCGCGGCTGGTGAAAACCAGGGGCCGGCACCCCTCGCCGTAGGGTTCCAGCCGGTCGATGAGGGCCGAGAGGTCGGGTTTGAGGAAGTCGAGGGGCAAGTCGGCGTCGACCTCGAGGCTGTCGTCCCCCTCCTGTCCCAGGGCAAAGGACGGCAGAATCTGGGCCAGCTTGGCCTCAAACTCGCCCCACCGGTCCACGGGGAAATTGAACCCGGCCGCCTGGTCGTGGCCGCCGTAGTCCGTGAAGAGCCCGGTGAACGAGTCCAGGAACCTCCGGGTTTCGAAGCTCCGGTTGGCCCGCAGGGAACCGATACACCGCTCCTGCTGCTGGGTGACCACCACGGCCGGGACCCCCATGAGGTTCATGAG
>JAHFSN010000424.1 GCA_023265735.1 Spirochaetaceae bacterium
CCTTCTGCTCCTGGAGTTCCAGGTAATGACCAATGTTGTCGAGGGTTTCCTGCTTGAAGGTCTTCATGCCCCTTTCGTACTCGGCGGGGCTGTCGAGCCTCAGGCCCTTCTCTTGGAAGTACACCCGCTTGGTGTTGGCCTTCTTGGCGTTGACCGTCAACTCCTTGAGGCAGTACGCCAAGTGGTCCTTGAGGACTCCTTGGCCCAGTTCTTCCAGGTAGACCAACAGGATTTCTTCCAGATCGGCTTCGGTCTGGGGGGGCAGGGCATGGGTCTTGATGACCAGGGGAATCCCATTCCTGGCGGCATGGACGACTTTGTTGCGGTCGATGTTCATGGCTCAGTCTTCCTTGGGATGGGCGGCGGCGCGCATCCGCTCTAACTTTTTAACAATCGTGGCGCCGAGCGTTCCCTCCGGATACCGGCCCTGCTTGTCCATATTGCCCATTTCCAAGCCAGAAAGCAAGAACATTCCTTCGTCGACCGTGGTCACCGGGTAGATGTGGAACCTGCCTTCGCGGACGGCCCGTTGCACTTCCTGGTTGAGGACGAGATTCTGGATGTTTGACCGGGGGATGATGACGCCTTGGGTGCCCGTGAGCCCCTGTTTGAGGCACGTGAAGTAGAAGCCCTCGACCTTTTCGGTGATGCCGCCCACGGGCTGGATCTCACCCCGCTGGTTCACCGACCCCGACACCGCCAGATCCTGGCGCAGAGGTGCTCCCGAAATGGCCGACAGGATGGCGTACGCCTCGGTGGAACTGGCGCTGTCGCCGTCGATGCCGCCGTAGGATTGCTCGAACCCCACGCTGGCCGAGAGTCCCAGGGGAAACTCCCGGGCAAACCGGTCGCGGATCAGGCCTTCGAGGATGAGGACGCCCTTGTCGTGGATTTCGCCGGAGAGGCCGGCCTCTCCCTCGATGTTGACGATGCCGTCGGTGCCAGGTCCCGCCACCGCGGTGATCCTCATGGGCCTGCCAAACGACGACGAGCCCCGGTCGAGGACGGCCAGGCCGTTCACCTGGCCCACGGCCTTGCCGGTCACACTCAGCAGGATCTGGCCCTCGCTGACCTGCTCGTCCATCTTCTCTTCGGGGAGGGAGAACAGGTACCGCCGTTCTTCGAGAGCCCGGGACACCGCCTTGCGGTCGATGGTCTGCTGACCCGCCTTGCGGGCCCAGTACGCGCTTTCGGTGAGAAGGTCGGCCACCTGGCTGAACTGGGTGGTCAGGCGTCGGCGGTGACCGGCCAGACGGACGCCGTATTCCAGAATTTCCTGGCGGCCCGATTGGTCCATGGGAGGGAGCCCGTGCTTGGCCAGGTGGTTGTCGATGAAGACCCGGTATTCGTTCACCGTGGTGGGGGTGAGTTCCATGACGGGGTCAAACTCGGCGCTGATCTTGAACAGGCGCCCAAACTCGGGGTCCTCCTGGATCAAGAAATCGTAGACGCCCTGGTTGCCCATGATGATGACCTTCACCTTCACTTCGGCGGGCTGGGGCTTGAGGAGGGCCAGGGCGCCGAAAGGACCCGCCGTCGCCTGGATCTCGACCTGGCCGTTCTGCAGGGTCTGCTTGAGCAGCGGCCACGCCTCCTCCTGGTTCAGGATGTCTTCGGCCCTTAGGACGAGGTACCCTCCCGAGGCTTGGTGGAGCGAACCGGGCTTGATCATGAGAAAATTCGATCGGGACTCACCCTGGGGATCGGGCCGGGCTTCGATGGTCCCAAAGAGGTTGGCCGCCGTGGGGCGGGTTTCAAACACGATGGGCAGTTTGGGCGTCGGGCCGTGGTCGACCAGAACGTTGACTCCGTAGCGAGCCAGGGCCGGGGCCCCTGAAGGATCGTCGGGGTTCTTGTCCCCGGTGAAGAGGAATAGGTTGGCTTCGATGTCCTTTTCCAGGGTCACCAGCCAGTCCTTGACCGCGGGTTCGGGGAAGGCCCGGTTCAGGGCCCTGACCTGGCGACGGAGCATGGGCTGGATGGCCGAAACCTGCAGCTTCTGCAGATCCTTCTCCATCTGGGCCCGGGCCTCCCTGAGGCCGTCAAACAGTCCCCGCATCTCGTCGATGTGCCGGTAGTACTGCTCGCGGGTGCGGTTCCACTGGTCCTCGGGGATGATGCCGGCCGAGACCTTTTCCTGGAGCTCCTCGAAGGAGCAGGGTTTGCCGTCAAAGAGGGGAACGATATCCATGGTTCCCGGGTCGGCCTCTCCGTCTTCCACCGTGGTCATCTTGAACCCGTGCTGGGCCAGGCGGCTCTCGAACTCGCTGACCAGGTGCGTTTCCCGAAACTCCGTCTTTTTGAGGAGCAGGTCGCGGTTGGTCTTGTAGCTCTCGCCGCCGAGTTCCTGGCGGATCCGCACCTTGAGGGCCTCGACGAGGTCGTGGACCCTGGTCTTGAATAGGGGCCCCTTGCCCGGAGGAAGGGTGAGGATGACGGGGGCATCGGTTCTTGTAAAGTGATTCACATAGAGGAGATCGCGGATCTTGTCTGTGGGCGGAAGCTGGCTCAGGATCTTCCTGACGGCCGTCTGCCGCCCCGTTCCGGGAGGTCCGGAGACAAAGATATTGTACCCCGGCGCGTCGATGGCTGTCCCCAGCTCCAGGGCCCGGATGGCCCGGGGCTGACCGATCAGCACGGACTGGGGAAAGAGCGGCAGACTGTACTGTTCGGAAGAAAAATCAAACCGGAGATCTTCGTAGCTCAGTTCGGGCGGGTTGTTCATCAAGACCTCGCGTAAGAGGATAGGTTTGACCGCCTTGAAAGTCAAGAAATGGAATCCTATACTACCGCCATGAATCTTTCGGAGCTCGAGACTTACCTCTCCCAAACCCTCCAGCATGGCGCCTGGGCCAGCCGCGACAAGTCGATGAACGGACTCCAGGTGGGGCGAGGGGAAACAGAGGTGCGCCGCGTGGCCTTTGCGGTCGATGCCAGCCTCCAGAGCTTCGAGCGGGCCGTTTCGGTGGGCGCCCAGCTCCTGGTCGTCCACCATGGACTCTTTTGGGGTTCCCC
>JAHFSN010000425.1 GCA_023265735.1 Spirochaetaceae bacterium
GACCCCCGGGTGATCTCGGGGGAATCGGGGGCCATCGGCCCCGGCGTCCTGGGCTGGCTGACCCAGAAGGCCGAGTACCGGCAGATCCGGGACGACCTCGGCCTGGGGCCCGAGAGCCGCATCCTGTGTTTCAGCACCGAAGGGGACACCGACCCGCAGGTCTACCGCGAGGTGGTGTGGGAGGGCGCCTACCATGGCTGACACCGACAAGAAGAACGAACTGGCCGCAGCCGTCCGGGCCCTCGTCCGGGAAAAATCCTACTCGGGCGAAGAAAAGGGCGCCGTGGCGGCGGCCAAGGCCCTGTTCGAGCGCTACGGCTACGACGAAGTGTTCATCGACGACTACGGTTCGATTGTGGGGGTGATCCAGGGGAAGCGCCCCGGACCCACCGTCCTCTACGACGCTCACATCGACACCGTCCCCGTCCCCGACCCCAGCGTCTGGACACACGGTCCGTGGTCGGGCGAAGTGGCCGACGGCAAGCTCTACGGCCGGGGGACCAGCGACATGAAGGGAGCCCTGGGGGCCGCCCTGGTGGCCTGCGCCGACTTCGCCGCCGAGACCCACCGGGATTTTCCCGGCCGTCTGGCCGTCACCGGCGTGGTCTACGAGGAGCTCTTCGAAGGCATCGCCGCCCGGGCCCTGTCGAAGAAGTTCCGGCCCGACTACGTGATCATCGGCGAAGCTTCGGAGCTGAATCTGAAGCGGGCTCAGCGGGGCCGGGCCGAGGTCGTGGTGGAGACCTTTGGGGTGCCCGCCCACTCGGCCAACCCCGACAAAGGCGTAAATGCCGTCACCCAGATGGCCAAGGTCATCCTCGAAATCCAGAAGCTCGTCCCCGCCGAACAGCCCGTGTTGGGCAAGGGAATCCTGGAGCTCACCGACATCATCTCCACGCCGTACCCCGGGGCCTCGGTGGTTCCCAGCCACTGCCGGGCCACCTTCGACCGACGCCTGTTGGTGGGCGAGACCCCTGAATCCGTCCTGGCGCCCATCCAGGCCGTCCTCGACGGCCTCGCCGCGGCGGACCCGAAGTTCCGGGGCCAGGTGTCGCTGGCCGAGGCCACCCTCACCTGCTACACGGGCGCCACCATCGGGGGCCGCCGGTTCTTCCCCGGGTGGCGCTTCGACGACGACGCCCCCTTCGTTCAGACGGCCCTGAAAGCCCTGCGGGCCGAGGGGATCTCCGCCGAACTGACCCAGTACTCGTTCTGCACCAACGGCAGCCACTACGCCGGAGAGGCGGGCATCAAGACCGTGGGCTTCGGCCCCAGCCGCGAGAACCTGGCCCACACCATCGACGAGCACGTGGAGCTTGACCACCTCGAAGCGGCCTACCGGGGGTACAAGGCCCTGGCTGCCGCCCTCACGGAGCTTCCATGCTGATCCGCGGCGGCACCGTCGTCGACGGGACGGGTCGACCTCGGCAACAGGCCGATGTCTTGGTGGAAGACGACTCCATCGTCGCCGTGGGTCCGAACCTCTCGGCCCCCGGTCACGAGGTCATTGACGCCACGGGGCTCATCGTGGCCCCGGGGTTCATCGACACCCACAGCCACAGCGACCTCAAGGTTTTGGAGGATCCCCTCCTGGCCCCCAAGATCCGCCAAGGCATCACCACCGAGGTGCTGGGCCAAGACGGCATCTCCATGGCGCCCCTCCCGTTGGCGTACATCGAGGACTGGAAGAAGAACCTCGCCGGGCTCGACGGGACGAGCGACACCGTCGACTGGACCTTCCAGACCACCGAGGGCTACCTGAAGGCCCTGGAGAGGCGAGGCCTGGTGATCCACGAAAGCTACTTGGTCCCCCACGGAAACGTCCGGATGGAGGCCCTGGGCCTGGAGGACAGGGCCCCCACGCCCGGCGAGATCGAGGCTATGAAGCGCATCGTTCGTCGGGAGATGGAAGCCGGGGCCCTGGGACTCAGCAGCGGACTCATCTACATCCCCTGCGCCTACGGAGACACCACCGAGATCATTGAAATGTGCCGGGTCGTGGCCGAATTCGACGGGGTTTTTGTCGTCCACCAGCGGTCCGAAGCCAACGGCATCCTCTGGTCCATGGACGAGATTCTGCGCATCGGCCGCGAATCGGGGGTGAGGCTCCACTTCAGTCACTTCAAGATCTGCGGGCGCAAGAACTGGGACAAACTCGACGCGGTGCTGGGCAAGCTTGACGCGGCCCGGGCCGAGGGGCTGACGGTGACCTTCGACCAGTACCCGTATATGGCCGGGTCGACCATGCTGGGGGCCATTCTGCCCGCCTGGGCCCACGCCGGGGGGACGAACAAGCTTCTGGAGCGCCTGAAAGACCCCGAGGCCCGCCGGAGGATCATCGCCGACATCCTTGAGGAGGGCTGCGACTGGGACAACTTCGTGGAGTTCGCGGGCCTCGACGGCATCAGCATCACCAGCGTGAAGACCGCCGCCAACGCCGACGTGGTGGGCCTCACCCTCGTCCAACTGGGCCAGAAGCGCCAAAAGGTCCCCCTGGAGGCGACCCTCGACCTGCTGGCCGAAGAGGAGAACGCCGTGGGCATGATCGACATCTACGGTTCCGAGGACCACGTGAAGGCCTTCATCCGGCGGCCCGAGATGAACCTGTGCACCGACGGTCTCCTGGGGGGGCGCCCCCATCCCCGGGTCTATGGCGCCTTTCCCCGGCTGCTGCGGTACGTCCGCGAGGACAGCCTCGTGTCCCTCGAAGAGGCCGTCCGCAAGATGACGGGCCAGCCCGCCGAGGTGTTTCGGTTCCGGGACCGCGGTACGGTCGAGGTGGGCAAGAAGGCTGACCTGGTGGTCTTCGACGCCGGCACCGTTGCCGACCAGTCGACCTACGCGGATCCGGTGCAGTTTCCCGTAGGCATCCACCGGGTCATCGTCCGGGGACGAACCGTCTGGGACGGTCAGCGCTTGGATACCGCCGGGTTCCCCGGCAGGGTAGGGCGGCGGTCATGAAGGCCCTGATCCGCGCCACCCTCTTGACTT
>JAHFSN010000029.1 GCA_023265735.1 Spirochaetaceae bacterium
TTCCCTTCTGGGTGTTCTTGACGTACTTCGCGTTGGCGTTGGTGATGGCGATCTCGTCTCGGTCCTTCTTCACTCGATAGGACACGAATCGTTCGTTCTTCAGGTCTTTCTCGCTGTACCAGACGTTTTCCATGATTCCCCGGATTTCCTTCCTCTCAGATCCTTCCACCAGGGGATTCCAGGCGTTGAAGGCAAGCCTGTCCTCCGGATCGGTGTAGGATCCATTGGAATTCGCGTCCACGAAGATGACCTTGACGTCTACGTCGGACAGGAATCCGGGGGCTTTATCCGTATAGTACCCGTAGGCGGCATTCTGGAAGACGTAGCCCGTGGCGGTCCTGTAAACGAGGACACTCTCTCCCGTCGAAAGGTCAAAGGAATAGACGGTGTAGGCCGGAATATCGAGCACTTTGATCTGAACCGGTTCGTACTCCCAGTAATACTTCATGACGGAGCGCGACTCCATCACCGTGTAGTGCTCGTAGTCTGTGTAATACTCGGTGCGGAAGCTCTTTCTGGAGGAATCGTAGACAGACCGGGACTTCTGGACGCTACGGGTTTTGGGGACAGAAACCGTGGTCAACTCCAGCCGCGACTTCTGGACCATTCGGTGCTGAGTGACCGTCTTCAAACTCAAGATCCCCATGTTGTAGTAACGATCGTTTTTTGAAGTCTCCGGATGGACGAGCTGTCGCTTCCCTTGGTCAGTCAACGCGATCTCCTCGCCCGAAAGCTCAAAGGTGAGTTCCCGGTCGGCAAACGAAATTTTGGCCACGTTGTTTTGAAAAGAAAGGGGGCGCGATCCTACGGGTGGGTCCAACCAAAGATAGTCGGAGAACACCGACTTCCCCGTCTTCCAAGGGACGGTTCTATCAGCAGTCTCCTTGAGTCCGTTACTGGGCCAGCGGGCCACTGTGGTCTGGCACGAAGTCGCTAGCGTTACGACCAGTACCACCAGAAGGCCTAGGTGTCTCCTTCCCCAGCTCCCAGATTTCGACGTTTTTCTTCTCAACATTCCGTTCTCCTTTCCAAAGGGGGTCACCTTCCCTTCGTGCATTACGGCATGTTAATGGATATAAAATGTGAACTCTCAGTTGTCAATCCTTCATTTTCTGATCGAAATAGGGCATGCCATGGATTGCGTCGAACAGATCTCGAGACCTGGAAGCAAGAGTACGGCCGCCCGGGCGAGGTCAAGCCTTTGGCTGTCGACTAGCGTCAAGGAGGCGGAGAAAACTTAGGAGAGAGGACTGGAGAGGGCCAACTTCATGAGGGAGCAGGAGGCCCAGCCCCGGCAGGGCAGCCCGGAGGGCGGACTCCCGACAGAACTGGGTGTTCCACGCGTCTCCCAATGAGAGAGAAACCGAACGGCGGCTCGTGGGACAGGTTTGCCTGACGACGATCTCGCGGTCGCAGAGGTGATCGATGAGGCGGCTTACCGCGCTCTTTTTCAGGCCGCACCGTTGGCAGACATCCTTCAGGCTCGTCCCCGGATGGTCCTGGATATCCCGGACAACGAGGAGTTGGGAGGCGTTGAGGCCGAGGGCCAAGGCGTGGGCTTCCAGGTTGGCCGTGATCCCCGCCTGAATCTTCAGATAGGTGTCAAACAGCTCTTCCAGTTCGGAAACGGGCACTTCCATGGTCTCATGATAGCACCAGGACCGACGGGCCGTCACTGGGGCTCGGATCTCGGTGTTTTGGCTTCGCCTCGCGGCGGACTCCGGTGCTCGCCGTACTAAGTGTACGGCTGTGCTCCTCGCCTTGCTCGGCTTTGCCAAAACGCCGATCTCCTTCGCCCCAAAACCCTCCGGCGGAGGGTTTTGTGAGCCCTGAGGCGGAGCCGACCCGAAGGGGCAGGGCGTGTCGGAAGGCTTCGCTTCACTCGCCGCCTGGCCTGTGCTTTGTCGCCTCTTCTTTGTTCCAGGACTTGTGAATACCTAACTAGACTCCGGTGATGACCAACCCAATCCCCGAGGCGTCCTTGGTGGAGAAACCCGATGCCCGGTCGGTGGTGGCGTGGCCCAGGGATTCCAGTTTCTGGCGGGCCCCAGGCACGTCGTCGACTTTGAGGGTGTACTCGACCAGTCCTACCGCGTCGGCGGGGGCAGGGGGGAGGCCGGGGCCCTTCCAGAGGTTGTTGCCCACATGGTGATGGTAGCCATCGAGGGCCAGGAACAGCATGCCGTGGCGTTCGGAGGCCATCATGACATCGAGGCCGAGTCCTTCCGTGTAGAACTTCTTAGTCGCCTGAAAATCGCCCATGTGGAGGTGGACGTGGCCCACGCGGCTCCCCGGGGGGATGCCCGCCCAGGGTTCGGTGTCGGCCTCGAACTCCGCGAGGACGGCTTGGGGGTCGAAGACCTTGTCGTGACGGAAGAAATCGATCTGCTGGTTTTGGACGGGCCATTCGTCCTGAGGGAGATCCCAGGCCAGCTCGATACCGTTGCCATCGGGGTCGGGGAGGTAGATGGCCTCGTGGGTGCCGTGGTGGTTGAAGCCTTCGACCGGAGTCCGGGAGGTGGCAATCCGGCCCAGCAGGTGGACGAGGTCTCTATGCTGGGGGAACAGGAAGGCCGTGTGGTAGAGGCCCGTGGTCTTGTCGACCCGGCGGGCGCCTTCTGCCTTGTCGAGAAGAAGAAGATCCCGGTCGGGGGTCCCCAGGGCCGCCGCGGTTTCGGATTGGCTGCGCACGGTGAAGCCGAGCACGTCCCGGTAGAAGGCGACCAGGCGTTCCAAATGGGGGGTACGGTAGCGGACAGGACCCAGGCGGTCGAACATCGATGACTCCTTTTTGTTAAGGTCAAATATATGCATATGCAAGTAAATGGACAAGTCCCCTTGACGAAGACGGGGCCGGTACGTATGTTGTGACGAGTCGAGGGGTGGCTCCCCGGGTTCGTTGGACCCGAGGGGCCTGAGATCATACCCGTTGAACCTGATCCGGATCGTACCGGCGTAGGGACAGACACCAGCTTTATCCCCGACATATTGTTTCTTTCTCGAGGTACCGTATGGGCACTGCTTCCCGCTGGAAGTTGCGCGACATCGTGGTCCTGGCCGTGGTGGCCGCCCTCCTGGGCGTCCTCTGGTGGGGCTGGACCTACGCCTATGAATTTCTCAAGGGTCCCCTGGGGGCCCTCCACCCAGGGGCGACTTACCTTCTGGTTGGCTTCTGGTTCACCGGAGGAACCGTCATTCCCTACCTCATCCGTCGTCCTGGCGCGGCCTTGGCCGGTGAGTTGATCGCGGCGGGCGTCGAGGGACTCATCACCCAGTGGGGGTGGACGTCGCTGTTGTGGGGACTGGTCCAGGGACTGGGGGCCGAGGCGGCCTTTCTGGTGACGGGCTACAGGAAATGGTCTCTCTGGGTCTTCGTCCTGGCCGGGGTCCTGTCCGGTATCTTCAGCTGGGTCCTAGATTTCTTCTATTCGAACTACCTGAAGCTCGACGCGCTCACATGGTTTATCCAGGTGGTGACGGCTTCGGTTTCGGGGGCCCTGTTGGCCGGCGTCCTGGCCTGGCTGCTGGGGCGCGGTCTGGAACGGGCGGGGATCCGGCCCTCCGGCACCTCAAGCTAAGATGCCGGCCCTGATGGACCTCCGGGACTTTCGCTTGGCCCGGGACGGCCGCCTGCTCGTTCAAGGCGGCTCGTGGACCGTGGAGCCAGGCGAGCGGATCCTCCTGACGGGTCCGTCCGGGTCCGGCAAATCGTCGTTTCTCCTTGGCATCGCGGGGTTGGCGGAGCACTCCCCGGGCCTCACCTGGGAGGCAAGAGAAACTGCCCGCCCCCGGGTGGGACTGCTCTTCCAGAATCCCTATTCCCAGCTGGTTTGCCCCACGGTGGACCAGGAACTGGCCTTCGCCCTGGAGAATGCGGGCTGGCCCGGCGAGGCCATGGAGGCCCGAGTGACCCAGCTGAAGCGGACATTTGGTCTGGAGGGGCTGGGCGACCGGGCTCCCTGGACCTTTTCCGGGGGCGAGGCCCAGAGGGTGGCCCTGGCCGCCGTCCTGGCGCCCCGGCCCGACGTGGTGCTCCTCGACGAACCCTTGGGCTACCTGGACGGCGCGTCGGCCGACGCCTTGGTGGCCCTGGCGAGCCAAACCGGCGAGGCGGGGGCCTGGGTGGTGGTGGACCATGATCCTCGTCCTTGGCGAGGCTGGCTGAACCGACATGGGGCCCTCTGCGACGGAGCTTGGACCGAAGGACCCGTTCCCGAGTCCGGGCCGTCCGAAGAGGGGCCCGAGCGGACCTCTGGGGGACCCTTGATCCTCGAAGTGGAGGGCCTGACCGCGGGCTACCGAGGTTCACCGGCCGTCCTGAAGGATTTCAGCCTTTCTGTGACCCGGGGGGAGACCCTGGCTCTGGTCGGGCCGAGCGGGTCCGGCAAGTCGACCTTCTTCCGCTGCCTGACGGGCCAGGTTCGCCCTTCGTCGGGCCGCCTCCTCGTCGACGGGAAGCCCTACCGCCCGAGGCTCAGGCGCCGCTCACCATTCTCCTGGGTGCCCCAGGTCCCCGAGCACTACTTCGTCTTCCCCACGGCAAGGGAAGAGTGGGGCGCCGCCGCCGCGGCAGCCCGGGCCTTCGGTCTGGAGTCCCTGGCCGACAGGCACCCGTTCACCCTGAGCGAAGGGGAGAAGCGCCGGCTCAATCTGGCGGCGGCCCTGGCCGAACCTCGGTCTGTCCTTCTCCTCGATGAACCTCAGTATGGTCTTGATGCCGCGTCCCAGCGGGAGCTCGTGAAGGCCATAGGCGTCCTCCAGGACCAGGGGAAGACCCTGGTGATCATTAGCCACGACCCTTCGTTCTGCCGACGGGTCGCCCACAGGACGAAGGAGCTAGCCCGGTGAAAGCTCTCGTCTTCTTCGGCCTCAATGTCCTGTGTCTTCTTCCCGTCCTGTTTAGTCTTGACCCCTGGACTCCGCCGGTGTTCCTGGCCTTGGCCGTCGTGATTCTACTGGGGGTGCGGCCCGACCGATGGGCCGTCCTGGCAGGCGTCCTCGCGGCATCCCTGGTCCTGGCGTGGTGGGTGTTTGTCTCCAATCTGCTGTGGACCTCCGGGGGACACGCCGAAACGCGCGCTCTTTTGCTCGGTATACGCGTCTGGGGCCTCACGGGGATCAGCGCCGCCTTCGCCCTGGGGGTCCGGACCTCGGAGCTCCTGAACGAAGCCATGCAGCTCCTGGGTTTGCCCCCGCGGATCGGGTTCGCGCTGTTCACCGCCCTCAATACCTTGCCCCGGTTGAGGGAAGAACAGCGGCACGTGCAGGCGGTGCACAGGGTCCGTCTCGGAGGACGTGCTTCGTCCCCTTTCGTCCAGGCCCTGACCCTCCTGGCGGGCGCCATCCGCTCGGCGGAGCGTTCAGCTCTGTCCCTCGCGGCCCGCGGCTTGGAAAGCTCTCTGCCCCGCACCTGGTACCGGCCCGTGTCGTGGACCCTCGCCGACGGCCTTCAAAGCCTCTTGGGAGCCCTCGCGGTGGTAGGTCTTTTGGTGTGGCTGCTGACCTCGGGTCTCTTTACTTTTGGATTCTATTAAGGAGTGTGTATGAAGTCCGCTTTAGCGATTCAGTGCCTTCCCCAGGGCCTTGCCGGGAAGGAACAAACCTACGCCGCGGTCGACCGGGCCATCGCGGCCCTCGACGCGTCGGGTCTTCCCTATACCGTTGGACCCTTCGAAACCGTGGTCGAAGGTCCCCTCGATCAGCTCTTCGCCGTGGCCCAGGCCGCCCACAAAGCCGTCCTCGAAGGCGGAGCCCCCGGAGTGGCCACGTACATGAAGCTCTTCTCCACCCCCGACCTCGGCTCGTCCGAAGAAAAGACCGGAAAGTACCGGGTCCAAGGGCACTAGATTAGTCGACCTTCCAGTCGCAGCGGAAATCGGCCAGGTCGGTGACTAAGGTGAGGGTCCGGCCCCCGTGCCGGCGGACCGAGGTGAGCCGGGAGCCTTCGACGGTGAGCTGGGGCGTCGACGCGGCCAGTTCGGGGTGGTCTCGGCGGAGACCCAGAAGCCTGTCGAGGCCCGCCTTCACCTGGGCCTCGGGGCCGACGCCTTCCTGGGCTCGGCAGGCCCGGGCGCTGTCCCAGGGACCCCGGTGCAGGAACCGGCTGTCCCGAAATCCCGTCTCGGCCGACTTGGCCTCAAAGTACTCATGGTTGTTCTCCATGCCGATCTCATCGCCGTAGTAGAGGATGGGCGTTCCCGGCAGGGAAACCAGGAGGGACCACGCGGCCAAAACCTTCTGGGGGTCCCGGTCGAGGAGGTCGAACAGACGGCCCGAGAAGGCCCGGTTGGGACGAAAGATCGCTTCTGGTGACTTCGTGTAGGCCCGAACAAGGGACAGCCTGTCGTCGGGGGCTGCCAGATCGAGGGTGACCTCGTCGTGGAGCCGCAGAAAGGTGAACCACGCGCAGTGAGGCGGAAGAGCGGGGAACTTGGCCTCGGCCAAGGGCCGCGGGTTCCGGGTGACCAGGGCCTTGTAGAACTGGGGCATAAGCTCGAAATGGTAGGCGGCCTTGCACTCGTCCCCCTGGCCGAAGTATTCGACGAGGCCTTCGGTGGCCACGTTGGCCTCGGCCAGCAGCAGGCTGCCGGGCGACACAAAATCCAGGCAAGCCTGGAACAGCTTCAGGATCACGTGGACCTGGGGAAGGTTCTCGCAGTCCGTTCCCTCCTCCTTCCAAAGGAGAGCTGCCGCGTCCATCCGGAACCCATCGATGCCAAAGGCCTTCCAGTCGGCCAGCATCTGCGACATCTGCGAGGCGACCCGGGGGTTACGGTAGTTCAGGTCGGGCTGGAAGGGGTAGAACCGGTGGAAGTTCCAGGCACCCGCCTCGGGGTACCAGGTCCAGTTGGAATCGACCATCCCGGGGAAGATGAGGGGGGCGTCGGCATATTCCTGGGCCGTGGAACTCCAATAATAAAAGTCGTGGTAGGGGGACTTCGGGTCCAGGGCCGCCCGGAACCACGGATGCTGGTCCGAGGTGTGGTTGACGGCCACATCGAAGACCAGGGCGATGCCGAGGTCCCGGCTGGCGGTCACCAGGCGCCGAAGGGCCGCATTTCCGCCAAACCGGGGCGAAACCTGGGTGTAGTCGCGGATGTCGAAGCCCTGGTCTCGGTCGGGGCTGTCCAGGAGGGGGAGCAGCCAGAGCACCGTGACCCCCAGGCCCTTGAGCCGGGGCAGCTGGGCTCTGACCCCATCCAGTCCATCGCCAAAGGCGTCGGCGTAGGTGGAGTAGACCAATCCTTGGGTGGGAAAGGCAGCTCCCGGGGACGCAGCCTCCTTCAGACTCTTCAGATGCTCGACCAGTCCTGTCAACTCGACCCTTTCGTCGCCGTACAGCTGAGCCCAGAGGTCCCCGATTGTTCTCTCGTTCATGTTCCCATCCCCGTTCAATTCTCGTCTCGAAAAAACTGTTGACAAACCAAAAAGGTCGCCTCATAGTTGGAAAGAACTTTTATGAAAGAACTTTCAAGAGAAGGGTAACATGACGGTGACCAAGGGGTCAACTATTTACGACGTGGCGGATCTGGCGGGAGTCAGCATTGCCACGGTGTCCCGGTACCTCAATAACCCCCAAAAACTCAACCCCGACACGGCGCGGAAGGTCCAGGAAGCCATGGACGAATTGGCCTACATTCCCCATGGAAACACGGGAACCAAGGCCAGCCGCCAGGTGGGCCGAATCGGGGTCCTCACGCCGTTCTTTCCGGCCCCCAGTTTTGTCCAGAGGCTCCAGGGAATGACGCCGGCGTTCCGCAAGGCCCATTGCGAAATGGTGATCTACACCGTCGATTCCCCCGAACAGCTCAAAGAGTATCTCCATTCGATCCCGTTCTCGAAGCGGCTCGACGGCCTGATCATCATGTCGATGCGTATCGAAGAGGCCGACGCCGAGCGGTTGACCAAGGCCGGACTCGAGGTGGTGCTGATCGAGCAGCAGCACTCCGAGTTCAGCGGGGTCGACGCCGACAACGTCCGGGGCGGGGCCCTGGCCGCCGAACATTTCCTGGAGAAGGGCTACACGTCGTGCGGCTTCATTGGGGAGACGATCGCCTTGCCCTATTCCCTCCAGCCCAGTGAACTGCGATGGCAGGGCTACCGTGAGGCCCTCTTGGCGGCCGGGCATCCCGTGGCCGACCGGTACGTGAGGTTGGGGGAGGGCACCGTCGACGACGGCTGCCGGATGGCCCTGGAGCTCCTGGGCACCGCCGACCGGCCCCGGGCCGTCTTCGCCATGAGCGACCTGCAGGCCATCGGGGTGCTGCGGGCGACCCGTCAGCTGGGGCTCCGGGTTCCCCAAGATGTGGCCGTCTTGGGGTTCGACGATATCGAAGCCGCCGACTACATGGAGCTTTCGACCGTCAGCCAATCTCTGGGGGAATCGGGCCGTTTGGCGGCCGAATTGCTTTTGGGAAGAATTCGGGAGCCCGGACGGCCCCATCAAGCCATACAATTGAAGGTATCTGTGGTCCAAAGATCAACAACCTGACCCGGTCGGGGAAGGAGGAGGAATTGAACCGGGCGCTCATTGAGGGGACGATGTCCCCAAAAAAAAGGAGAGATTCATGAAGAAATTCGGGTTTGTTCTGGCTGCCTGTGCGGCTTCGCTGCTGTTTGCCGCCCACCTTACCGCCGATCCGCTGGCGGACGCCCTGGCGGGCAAGTATTCTGGCAAGACCGTCACGATGACGGGACCGTTCACCGACAACGACGCGGTGAAGTTTAACGAATCGGTCAAGGACTTCTCGGCCAAGACCGGCATCAAGATCGTCTACGAAGGTTCCAAGGAATTCGAGGCCTCGATCACTGTCCGCGTCGAGGGCGGCAACGCTCCCGACATTGTGGACTTCCCCCAGCCCGGACTTCTGGCGGGCTTCGCCAAGAAGGGCAAGGTTGTCGACCTCAACAAGGCGCTCCCGGCCTCCTACAAGAAAAACTACATCCAGAGCTGGCTGGACATGGCCACCATGTCTGGTCCCGATGGCAAGGACGTGATGGCCGGTCTCTGGGCCCGCGTTAACGTCAAGGGCACCGTGTGGTACAACAAGAAGGCCTTCGACAAGGCTGGCTACAAGGCTCCGACCACCTGGGCCGAGCTGATTGCCCTCCAGAATCAGATCAAGAAGGACGGGGACGCTCCCTGGGCCATCGGTATTGAGTCCGGCGCCGCCACCGGCTGGCCCGCCACCGACTGGACCGAGGCCCTCATGCTCCGGACCACGAGCCTCCAGAACTACGACAAGTGGGTCGCCGGCAAGCTGAAGTTCGACAGCCCCGAGGTCCGCAAGGCCATCCAGACCTGGTCCGACATCTGGTTCGCCGACGGCAACGTCTACGGCGGCCGCAAGGCTATCGCCACCACCGGTTTCGGTGACGCGCCCAAGGTCATGTTCGACAATCCTCCCAAGGCTTGGCTCCACAACCAGGGCAACTTCATCACCAGCTTCTTCCCCAACGGGCTGAAGGCCGGCGAAGACTACGACTTCTTCAACCTGCCCGCCATCGACGCCAAGTACGGCGCTCCTCTGCTGGTCGGCGGCGACATCTACGCCATGTTCAACGATCGTCCCGAGGTTCGGGCCGTCATGCAGTACTTCAGCTCCGCTGCTTCGATCAAGACCTGGATCCAGTCGGGCGGCGTTCTGGCTCCCCAGAAGGACGTCGATATCGCTTGGTACACCAACTACGTCGACAAGAAGCTCGGCACCCTGCTCAAGGAAGCCAAGGGTCTGCGGTTCGACGGTTCCGACCTGATGCCCGGCGCCGTGGGTGCGGGGTCGTTCTGGCGGGAAATCACCAGCTACGTTTCGGGCTCGAAGAGCTTGGACGACGCTGTGAAGACCATCGACGCCAGCTGGCCTAAGTAAGGGATCGGTTCCTGCCGGGCGGCGCCGTTCTGCGGGGCCGCCGGCTGGCTCGATTTTGTCTGAACTTTGTTCTTCGACAGGGCGCCGCCTTCAGGGGGCGCCTTGTTTGTCCCGTCAAACTGTCCTAGAACAGAAGCGGGGCTCTGCCCATTCTTGGAGGAGGTTGCGATGTCATCCGTTCCTTTGGTCCGTACCGAGAATCCTGCTTGGCGGTTCGTCAAGCTGATCCTGCTCCTGGCCCTGGCCATCGTCGTCCTGGGTGGCGGCTTTGTCTTCCTCAAGGAGTTCAAGGACTCGAAGATCCTCTTGGTGGTCTTCGCCGTTATCTGGGGCCTGGGCTCCACCGCGCTTCTGTACACCGTGCTCAATGCCATAGGGGAGACGTTCTCCCGAAAGGTGAGAACCTGGTTGCTCCCGCTCTTTTTTGCGGGACCGGCGCTCATCCTGCTGTTCTGGTTTCTGGTCGTCCCGACCCTTCGAACCCTGGGCCTCAGCTTTATGGACGAAACGAGCACCCATTTCGTGGGCCTCAAGAACTACCTCTACGCCTTCACCAACGCCACCATGCTCGAGAGTTTCGGCAACAACCTTCTGTGGCTCATCTTCGGCACCGCCGGCACCGTGGGCCTGGGGCTGCTCATCGCGGTCCTGGCCGACCGTACCCCCTGGGAAACGGCCTTCAAGACCCTCATCTTCATGCCCATGGCCATCAGCTTCGTGGGCGCCGGCGTCATCTGGAAATTCATGTACGCCTACAAGGGCGACCCCGCGTCGGAAATCGGTCTCCTCAATGCCATCGTGATGGCCTTCGGGGGCCAGTCCCAGGCGTGGCTTCAGCTGCCCTTCTGGAACAATTTTCTGCTGATCATCATCATGGTCTGGTTGCAGACCGGATACGCCATGGTCATTCTGTCGGCGGCCATCAAGGGAATTCCCGAGGAGCTGCTTGAGGCCGCCCGGATCGATGGCGCCAACGAGTTTCAGGTCTTCTGGCGCATCATCATCCCCACCATCATGGGTTCTCTCATCACCGTAACAACCACGGTGGTCATCTTCAGCTTGAAGCTTTTCGATATCGTGCGGGTCATGACGGGGGGCAACTTCGGCACCAACGTGGTGGCCAACCAGTTCTACATCGAGCGGTTCACCTACCAGCA